>JANOQB010000292.1:0-2194 GCA_031422215.1 Cytophagales bacterium
TTCACATAATCCAAAAAATGTAGTGATGGGTGGGTATCAACAATTGGTGCGGCATGAAGTGTTTCGTGGCAGGTTTCGCAACAGTTTTGAAAAGCCAGAGCCCTTTACACCAGGCCAGGCAACCGATGTGAATGTAACCCTTCAGGATATTTTGCACACATTTAAGAAAGGTCATCGCATCATGGTACAAATCCACAGCACGTGGTTTCCTTATATAGACCGCAACCCACAGAAGTACGTTGATAATATTTATAAAGCCAATGAAGAAGATTTCATTAAGTCAACCATCAAAGTGTACGGGTCTTCGGAAGTGGAGATTGGGGGAAAGCAAAAGCTAAATTCTAAGCTGGATACTTTTAAGAAGTAGTTCATCCTGATTTCGTAGGATTATTCATTTCGCAAAGAATCAACAGGATTGCTTCTTGCTGCCCGCAAGGCTTGTGTGCTCACAATAATAATGGCAAAGACCAAAACAACTGAACCAACAATGAGTGTCATCCACCAGGATATTTCAGCATGAATTGGATATGTGCTCGCGATAAAATCGTTTATTATCCACCATGCAATTGGGCTGCTGATGGCAAAGGCAAACAGAACCAATTTTGAAAAATCCCGGCTTAAAAGAATAATCAAATTGCCCTCTGTTGCACCCATCACTTTTCGAATGCCGATTTCTTTTGTCCGTTTCTCAGCGGTGAATGCCGCCAACCCAAGCAGGCCTAGTCCAGTAATGAAAATGGCGAGACCGGAAAATATATTGACAAGATTATTCATCAGGTTTATGACCAAGAATTTCTTTTCGAATTCAGCATCCACAAAATTATATTCAAAGGGAAAATCAGGATTACATTTTTTAAAGATGTTTTCCACTTTTGATAGTGACGCTTGCATGTCTTCGGTTCTTGATAATCGCAATGTAACGACTCCGGACCATTGAGGAATAAGAACCATTACCATTGGCCCGACATGGTGATAAGGAGAGCCAGTCAATACATTTTCCATAACCCCAATCAATTCCCGTTTCATTCCATCCAATTCTATCTTCGCCCCAATGGGATTTCTAAGCCCCATGATATCAAGGGCTGCCTGGTTAACAATTATTGCCGAAGTATCACTTTTGAAGCGCGGTGAAAAATCGCGCCCTACCAACATGGCAATGCCCATAGTTTTGGTGTAGTCATAGCCCGCAGCGATTGCATTGAATTCAATATGCTGATCGTCAGGCTTTCCTGGCCAGCTGAGGAAACGGTTAACACCATCACGTGTTATGGCATTGCTGGATTGGCAAACAGCTTCCACAACGTTGCTTTGAAGCAACTCCTCCTTAATGGCTTCGTAGTTTGTATTGATTGCTTTGTTGGAGGGAACGGTGATCAGGCCTTTCTGATCATAGCCGAGGTGAAGCCTCTTCAACAATCGCATTTGTTGATAGAGTGCTACGGTGGCCATGATAAGGAAAATGGCAACCCCAAACTGCACCATCACTAAAATCCTTCGAAGGGAAGTGGCCTCAACGCCAGATTTGATTTTCCCTTTCAATACTTTAACCGGCTGAAACGCGGACAAATAAAATGCGGGATAGCTTCCGGAAACAAGGCTTATGAACAGCAAGATGAAAACGGTGGCAATCCAAAAACGGATCGAAGTGAAATCAATAAACAGTTGCTTTTGCACAAGTTGATTAAAAAACGGTAAGGCTATTTCAACCAAAAGCAAAGCGAATGCAAAAGAAATGGCTGTCATAATAAACGACTCGCCCAAAAACTGAAGTATCAACTCGCTTCTGCCCGAGCCAACAACTTTTCGGATGCCTACTTCGCGTGCACGTCCTTCGGACCGGGCTGTGGCGAGGTTCATAAAATTAATGCAAGCCATGATCATTATCAGCGCAGCGATTTCCGCAGTCCATTGAAAGTAAACGATGGTGCCACCGGATTCCTTTCCGTTTTCAAACTTAGAGTGCAACCGCCAACGCTCCATTGGATAAAGAAAAAATTCACGATTTATATCAGATGGGTTTTTCTTAGCGATCATATCTTTGATTGAACGCTCAACTATTTCTTTGTCCGATGCCGATTGCAATTCAACAAAAACTTGAAATGTAAATTCATCCCAATCAGCCCTGACTTCTTTCACCTCTTTTTGAGTTTGCTCCAAATGATCAAAGGTTATAAGGCAATCGAATTGAAAGCTT
>JANOQB010000293.1:0-6489 GCA_031422215.1 Cytophagales bacterium
GCTACGATAATCGAAAATGAAAACCACCGCTTGCAGCAACAGGTGGAACACGTGCTTCAAATGGCGCGGCTTGAGAAGGAAGACCTAGGGTTGAAAAAAGAAAAGTGCAACCTGCATGACCTGATCGCTGAGGCCGTGAAAAATAAATCCTTTCAGGCATCAAACCCATCCATTCAGCTAAACTTGGAAGCTGCTCCATCCACGGTGATGATCGACAAACTCCATGTGGTGAATGTGATTTATAATTTGCTGGACAACGCCACAAAATATACTGCGAGCAAACCTGAGATAACAATTTCCACACGTACGAAGGGAAGAATGATACAAATGGAAATCCACGACAACGGAATTGGCATTGACGGCAAGGAACAGAAAAAAATATTTGACCGTTTTTATCGCGTGCCCACCGGCAACCTGCACGATGTGAAAGGATTTGGTCTTGGGCTTAGTTATGTAAAACGTATTGTGGAGGCACATGACGGAAGGATTTCGGTAGTGAGTAAATTCGGGAACGGCAGCACGTTCGTGCTACAACTGCCCCATTGCGAATGAGCGCCAAAATTTTGTTGGTGGAAGATGACCCCAGCCTGGGTTTTGTGATCAAAGACAACCTTGTGCTAAAAGGATATGAAGTCACGCTTTGCGCGGATGGCGAGGCAGGCGAGCAGGCTTTTCAACAAACCCCATTTGATCTTTGCATTTTGGATGTGATGATGCCCAAGCAAGATGGGTTTAGCCTGGCAAAAGCGATCCGTGAGAAAAACACGCACGTGCCGATTTTATTTGTCACGGCCAAGTCGATGCTGGAAGATAAAATTGCCGGGTTTGAAAGTGGTGGTGACGATTATATTGTAAAGCCCTTCAGCATGGAGGAGTTGCTCTTGCGCATAGGGGTGTTCCTTCGCAGGAGCAGTCATTCCAATGGGCGCGAAGAAGTGTTTCCGCTTGGCTCTTTCTCATTCAACTTTACCAACTACACCCTTCACCACGCCACGGGCCAAAAAACACTTACGCACAAAGAAGCCGAAGTGTTGAAGTTGCTATGCGAAAATAAAAACCGTGTTTTAAAAAGGGAAGAAATTTTAAAAGCCGTGTGGGGCGATGATGATTATTTTATGGGCCGCTCCATGGACGTATTTATCTCCAAGCTCAGAAAATATCTGAAAGAAGATCCTTCTGTTCAGATCGTCAATTATCATGGGGTGGGGTTTAGGTTAGAGGTAAGTTGAGGCAACGATTGATAAATAAATTGCAAATATTTATCTTGAAACTCAAGTGCGCTGGCTCGACAAAAGGGCACTCAATTTTTCACCTGCCTACCGGCAAGGCAGGCGCAAAGACGCTAAGAACACAAAAGTGAAAGAGAGTCAAAGCAAACTTTCCGCCTCTGCGCCTTTGGGTGAGATTGCATTTTTATCGTACACACCAATTGCATTCCTTTTCTTCGGCTACCACATAATTTCTATCTTTGCCTCTTATGGCAAACCAAGAAGACAATCTTTTCAAAAACGTGATATCCCATGCCAAGGAGTATGGGTTTGTTTTTCCCTCCAGCGAAATTTATGACGGCCTCAGCGCGGTGTATGACTATGGACAAAACGGGGCGGAACTAAAAAACAACATCAAAGAATATTGGTGGAAGTTCATGACGCTGCTGCACGATAACATTGTGGGCATTGATTCGGCCATATTCATGCACCCAACCATTTGGAAAGCATCGGGCCACGTAGATGCTTTCAATGATCCGATGATTGACAACAAAGATTCCAAAAAACGCTACCGGGCCGATCAACTCATTGAAGGCGTGATCGAGAAACTGGAAGAAAAAATTGCAAAAGAAGTTGAGAAAGCTGCCAAGCGTTTTGAAAATTTTGACAAGGCCATGTTTATTTCCACCAACCCACGCGTGGTGGAATACCAAAAGAAAATTGACGAGATCAACGAGAAGTTGAAAAACTCCCTTGCCCACAACGACATGGCAGCGTTAAAGCAATTGGTGGACGACCTTGAAATTGCCGACCCCATATCGGGCACAAAAAACTGGACGGAAGTGCGCCAGTTCAATTTGATGTTTTCCACCGAGATGGGATCTATCGCAGAAGATGCCAATAAAATTTACCTGCGCCCCGAAACGGCCCAGGGTATTTTTGTAAATTTTCTGAATGTGCAAAAAACCGGAAGGATGAAAATCCCGTTCGGCATTGCCCAGATAGGAAAAGCATTCAGAAACGAAATTGTGGCGCGCCAGTTCATCTTTCGCATGCGCGAGTTTGAACAAATGGAGATGCAATATTTTGTGAAACCCGGTGAGGAAATGAAGTGGTATGAATTCTGGAAAGAGAAAAGGATGAAGTGGCACAAGACATTGGGATTTGGCGCGGATAACTACCGCTATCACGATCACTTAAATCTTGCCCACTATGCCAACGCAGCCTGCGACATACAGTTTAATTTTCCCATGGGCTTCCGCGAATTGGAAGGCATCCACTCCCGCACCGATTTCGATTTGAAGAGCCATGAAAAGTTTTCCGGAAAGAAACTTCAGTACTTCGATCCTGAGGACAATCAAAATTTTATTCCTTATGTAGTGGAAACATCGGTCGGGCTTGACCGTATGTTCCTTTCCGTGCTGGCTTCATCCTACACCGAAGAGAAGCTGGCCGATGGCAGCGACCGCGTGGTGCTGAAGATACCCGCACCGCTTGCCCCCAACAAAGTGGCCATCCTTCCTTTGATGAAAAAAGACGGGCTGCCAGAGAAAGCTGTGGAAATAATGAATTTATTAAAATTTGATTTCCGGTGTTTCTATGAAGAGAAAGATGCCATAGGAAAACGCTATCGCAGGCAAGATGCAATTGGCACTCCGTATTGCGTCACCGTTGATCATCAAACACTCCAGGACAACACCGTTACTATTCGCGACCGCGATACCATGAAGCAAGAGCGTGTGGACATCGGTTCGGTGAAGTCAATCATTCGGGATTCTGTTTCCATGGCCGAACTGCTTAAAAAAATATAAATGCTTGCCGCGCTGCTGGCAGCCGTAGCACAACTTTTTTATGCCAGATATCAGGAGTTGCGCTTTCGTTTTTATTATGGCCCAATCTTTCACCGGTTTTTAAACCGCAAGTATGCCTACTACACGTCCTTGCCGTGGCCGTTGAAGATGAAATTTTTGCGCATTGCCCGCGACCATTATGAATACTTTGAGTTTGTGCCTCGCGATAACCTGAAGTTGACACGCGCCATGAAGGCGATCATCTCTTGTGCGGCCGCTCAACTTCTTTTGTTTTTGCCGAGCAGAGGCCTCACCTTTTTCAAAAAAATAGTCGTGTATCCCGATTTTTATTCTTCACAGATCACCAAGAGAAAACACAAGGGCGAAGTGAACCCTGGTTTGCGCATAATCGTGTTTAGCTGGCGTGGCATTGCCGAGGGCATGAAGGTGCCCGATGATGGGCTCAATTTGTTGCTGCATGAATTTGCACATGCACTTTGGCTCGAACATAAGTTGACCTCCAACCAATATGAGGTATTGGATCCCGAATGGGTGGCCCACTTTGAAGCCTACGCAGAAAAAGAAATCGCCAACCTGAATGCAAGTGAAAAGCATTTCTTTCGGAGATATGCGTTCGACAATATGGAAGAATTTTTTGCCGTGGCCGTAGAAAATTTTTTTGAAAGAACTCACCTGTTTCATACAGAGCAACCTGAACTTTACCGTATTTTAGCGAACCTTTTTAAACAAGATCCCAGTAAACTATATGCACCCCTCCCTGAACAAAAATCTTTATTTCGTTAAAGAGCATGTAAAGATTTTCAAGGCCGCCAGCAGCTTTGATGTGCTCGACCCCGAAACGCGCGAATTGATTTTGAATTGTAGCGAAGCAAACCTCGGCTTCTTCACAAAAATGTTCCGGTTCACCGATTACAAAAGAATGACTCCCTTCAATATGGAGATCAAAACACCCAATGGCGAAACGATACTTACCGTGCGCAGGGGCGTTTCATTTTTTCTTTCCACCGTGGAAGTATTGGATGCGCAAAATCGCCTGATAGGAAAATTCAAACAGAAGCTTTTTAGCATTGGAGGAAAGTTTGAAGTGCTTGACGCCAACGAGCGTGCCCTGTGCATGCTGAAAGGAAAATGGACCAGTTGGGATTTTAAATTTGTTTCCAACGATGGAAAAGAGTTTGCCACCGTTACAAAAAAGTGGAGTGGCATAGGCAAGGAACTGTTCACCTCGGCCGACAATTATATTTTACAAATTTCCCCGCAAGTGCCACCGGACAATCCCTTGCGTATGCTCATCATGGCTGCGGTTATGTGCATTGATTTGGTGTTGAAGGAATGACCGCTATGAATTGGACTTCTCTATTATCCACCAAGCGATTGCATCACCGGGCCGACTCACCAGAGCCAACGCGCAGCGCGTTTGAGCAAGACTTCGACCGCATCATTTTCTCACATCCGTTTCGAAGGCTTCAAGATAAAACGCAGGTGCACCCGCTGCCCGAGCATGACTTTGTGCACACGCGACTAACGCACAGCCTCGAGGTTTCCAGTGTGGGCCGCTCGTTGGGCAGGCGTGTAGGCGAGGTAATCCTTGACAGGCATGCTGAATTAAAAAACAATTTCACTTCGCACGACTTTGGAACGATCGTAGCCTCTGCATCATTGGCGCACGACTTGGGCAATCCGCCTTTTGGCCACTCGGGCGAAGAAGGGCTGAGCGACTTTTTTAAACACCACGTAGGTCAAAAATACAAACCATTTTTCGCTGAAAGCGAATGGACCGACCTTGCTTCGTTTGAAGGAAACGCTCAAGGCTTCCGCATCTTGAACAAGCCGCAATATCAGGGCTTGAGGCTAACGGTGGCTGCACTGGGTGCCTTTACAAAATATCCTTGTCCGTCTGTTTTTGCACAGCGCGATGTTTCTCGTAAAAGCCAAAAAAAGTTTGGCTTCTTTCAAACTGAAAAAAATTTGTTTGATGCCGTTGCCACCGAACTTGGCCTTATCAAACAACACGATCATGTATGGTGCCGCCATCCGCTTGCTTTTTTGGTGGAGGCGGCCGATGATATTTGCTATAACATCATCGACCTGGAAGATGGATGCCGGCTTGGTTTGGTTTCGGCCAACGACACCATCGAATTGCTTGCTGGCATTTTGCGCGAGGATTTTATTCCTGAAAAAGCAGCACGCATAAAAAGCACAGACGAAAAAATTGGTGTGCTGCGTGCGCTCGCTATCGGAAAATTGATCAACGATGTGGTGACTGTGTTCCTCGCACACGAAGCGGCCATCTTGGAAGGCAAATTTGATAATGCCCTCACTGATCTGGGATCGTACACTAAAGAGTTGAAGCTGATCATCGATTTATCAGTGGAGAAAATTTATCGCGCCCGGCATGTGGTGGAGATTGAATCTGCCGGCTTTGAGGTGTTGCCCGGCCTGCTTGGTGAATTTATAAAAGCTGCAGAGCATGCCGTGAAAAAAAACCAGGCAAAAAAATATGCAAACCTTGCGCGTCTGTTGCCACCGGAAGCCCTGCAAACAATTCAATCAAATCCCGAAAATGTTTATCTGCATTTGCGTGAGGTGATCGATTTTATTTCGGGCATGACGGACCGACACGCCTTGTCGCTGTATAGAAAGATTAAGGGATTTCAGATATGATTTTGTTCCACTCGATTTAATGTAACTGAAAGGTTCTGGAAATATTAAAACCAAAATGGATGTCGCCCCGAAAGAAATTTCCTGTTGTTTCGGTGATAAATCCTTTTTCAATCATGGCTCGGGAGTTGGTCAATTGCAATTGAAATACATGCCCACCGGTTTCAATATCTACACCCAGTGCAAATGAATTCTGAATCAAACTGTTGGCAATGCGATTGAACTGATAATAGTATTCTGCATTCAGAGAGAGCCTCTTCGTTAATTTCACTCTTCCTCCGGCACCTAATGCATAGATATCATTGCCTTCAAGATCTGGCAGGACTGCATTGCGATGAACGAGTGAGGGCAATAATTGAAATGAAAATGACGGACTGAACTTTCGGGCGATGATGATTTGATAGGTGTAAGTTAGCGATGAGATAAAATCAGTTTCTGTGGCCGGATCATTGGTCCTTAATGTCTTGATGGCGATGCTGGAAAAAGCCACGATGGATACAGGCAACTGTCGGCTACCGCTTTGTTGTTTCATCAGTTTATATTTCAGAAAGCTGTCATAGGTTTTTTCAAATGAATTTCTGCCAATGCCGATATTAAGCCGGTTAGTTAGTCCATAGTCAAACCCAATACGGACATTCGACTGATCCAACCCAAAAAACTCGTAGGCCCCGCTGTTTATTCTCCCAAAACGGTGCCCGATTATGAAATCCAGCACTCCTTTTTTTCGGGTTTCAATAGAATGACCATTGATCAGGCGCGTTCCTTTAAAAGTAGCTTCAGTGTAGTTAATTGCTGGTTCCGACTCCTTC
>JANOQB010000294.1:0-4581 GCA_031422215.1 Cytophagales bacterium
CTTTAATGAATTTATAAAACCGGTGCACTAAGGTGACAGGTCTCATGTAGTAAACGAGGAAGGAGGTAATGGTTCCAACAAATGCACCGGCAGTAACGTCTATCAGGAAATGTTGCAATAAATATATTCGTGAGTAGCCAACCAAGACAGCCAGCGTGATAAGCAGCACCGACAAACCTCTATGCTTGATGAGCAGGGAAAGCGTGATGGCCATAGCAAAAGCTGTGGCCGTGTGACCCGAAGGAAATGAATACAATGTTTGAACATCAACCCCCTCCACAAAATGCAAAAGAGAATTGTCCATTTGCGCGACTGGCCTTTGCATGTCGGGGAAGGCAACCCACTTCAAAAAAAGTACGAGCATTGAATTTAAAATAAACACCATACCCGCTACAATGGAATAATTGAACCTTACGAAAGCCAATGCTCCCACCACGGCAACAAATACGGTGGTACTTCCGCCCATGGAAACCAAACCAAAAAAGGTATCCTGAAACGAAGAAAAATTTCCATTGGCCCACAACACTTCGTTGCCTTTGGGAACAATGAAACATAGTACCGTGTGGATTGCAAATAGCACACCCAGTGATGCCCCAAGAATGGTGTTGAATTGATTTGATTGTTGTTGTTGCATATCGATTATATTGTGCAACAAAAGTAAAATGACAGCATCCTATTGATGGAAACTGAAAGCAATCATTCTATTAAGGATGGTGGGGCAAAGGTGAGGTTGGGTAACAATGGGATAATGCGGAATTATTTTTTGGATTAAATGAAGTCAAAGCCATAACCAATTCCTCGTGCTCTGCGATTGAAGTGTGCCCTCTCCGCTTACCTATTGCTCAACCCTCAATGCAGCCACCCCAATCTTTGAATCGGCCGTGCCGTAATACAAAAACCATTTCCCTTTGTAGGGAACCATCCCTTCAATAAAACAAACTTGGTTTACTTGTCCGGTGATTTCGTAGGGTTGATCGGGCTTGAGAAAATTCTTTTCAAGGCGGTTGATCAGTGTTGTCGGGTCGCTTGCATCGAACAATGCCTGCCCCGAACAATATGCACCGGGTGGCAATTCCGGATCGCCACCCGTGTCTAAGTTCATACCATTGTACAAAAGTAAAATCCCATTTTCTGTAATTAAGGCATACGGTCCGCTTTCTACCAGGCGGCTATCGAAATATCCGGGGCGGGGTTTTAATACCGATTTAAGTTTTCCGTTTTCCAACACAGGCTGCCAGTGAATGAGGTCCTCCGAAGTGGCCATGAACAAATCGGTGTCGCCAAAATACATCCAATATTTTCCGTTCACCTTTTCGGCAAAAATTTTATCGCCTTTTTGTTTGGCAACAATGGCACCCGATTTACTCCACGCATCAATAAATTGATCGATGAGCACCGGCCCATGCTTGGTCCAATGTGTCAAGTCGGTAGAGGAGGCAAGACACAGCCTGGCAGTTTTTCCATCGTATGCCGAGTAAGTCATTATATATAATCCTTCTTCGCGCTCCACAATGCGAGGGTCTTCAATGCCGCCTTCCCATTCATACATTTTCATAAAATCTTCATCGGGAAAAAGAACGGGTTTATCCATGCGGGTAAAATGAATTCCATCCACACTCCAGCCAAGCCCGATGCGTGAAGTGCCTGCATATTTCCCGATCGTATCTTCGGCACGATAGAAAAGAAACACGGTGTCGTTGCGCACCACGGCTGCGGGATTGAACACATCTTTCTCCTCCCACTTTACTTCACGTTTTAAAATCGGGCAGGTAAACACACGATCACCAGCTGCGAGAATAGGGTTCGCCTCATTTAATTTTTCGAACGGAAGCAGTGCCCAACTTATATCTTGCGAAGCTGATGACTGATTCTGTTTTGGGTTGCAGCTTGCTAACAAAAGGAACGAAGCCAACGTGAAGCAGACGATACTACTCCTGAAACACCAAGAAACAAAAGCACTAAGAAACACAAAGGCCAATTCTTGGTGTTGCTCCGTGACCTTATGGTTCAATGTCATGTTGGATACAGCCTGCCTTTTCACATCACACAGTTTTGCTTTCATAAAGTAATTTGAAAAAATTTAATGTAGATATTTATCAACGCTCAAGTGCATACTCGTTAAGATTTATTTTCTTCAACTCGGCAGCCTTATCTTCCGGCATGGTATCGGCCATAAAATTTCCCGCACCTATTTCCGGCCCAGCGAGATATTTTATCAACCCAGGTTGGCGGTAAGGTGGTTGCAACCAAAGGTGCATACGAAAATCGGGATATTCATAATCATCAACCGGAGCCTGCATGATAGACATCACATAGGGGAAGTCCATTTGAAAATTCATGTCCATCCTTCGCACCACCTGGTGAAACACGGCCGTGAGATCGGAAAGCTCTTGAGCAGAAAGCGTGATCAAACTCTGATGGTTTCTTTTTGGAAAGATCATTGTTTCGTACGCATAGCGAGCAAAGAAAGGAATGAATGCGATGGCATTTTCATTTTCCGCAATAATGCGGATGGTATCTTTTTTTTCCTGTTGGATAATCTCTGCAAAGATATTTTTGTGATGTGAGTTTTGATAGTGTTTGGCAATCATAATTTGTTGCTCAACCAAGTTGAAGTGAAAGTCGGTAGCGTAAATCTGGCAATGCGGATGCGGATTGCTCACGCCCACAGCCTCGCCTTTGTTTTCAAAAATCAATACTGATTTTATGGCCGGGTCTTTTTTAAACCCGATCATCTCTTGCTGAAAAGCAGCAAATACTTTCACCACCTGTTGCAGCTTCATCTGCGAAAGTGTGATGTTGTGGCGTGGGTCATAGCACGCCACTTTGGCAATCCCACGTGCTCGTTCTTTCTTATACAGTTCATCGGTGGGCGTTTCTACTTGCGGTGCACCCATGCTCACAACAGGATGGTCGTTTTCAAAAATGAAAACATCTTTATAGTTGGGATTGACGTTGCCGTAAATGCGCGCATTGCCGGGGCAGAGGTAACAGGAGGAGAGATGTTGGTGCGATCCCTTGGGCTTTATGATATCTGCACCTTGCCACGGGCGGCTGTTGCGATGGGCCGAATACACCACCCACTCCTCGCGAAGTGGATGCCATCTTTTTTCCCATTTGCCTTCAAATTCATTTTTCATATTCTACCATTGGGTGGATGGTGAACACCTCTATTTTGCCTTGCCTCTGATTTCTTTTAGTAAAGGTAATATCACCCATCGTATTAAGCTCACCCTGGAAGGAGTGCATTTCAAATTGTCGCCCAGACCTTCAACAAAAAATTGTCGCGCCTCTGGGGCTAATAAATCATCACAATAAAACACTACCAAAATGTCGTTCCTACGGAACTTTAAAACCCCATCGGCCCGCCTGCCGGACGGGCAGGGGTGGCATTTTGGTAAGTGAAAACCAGATATAAGTTCACATGCCCCAGAGGGGCGACACTACCAACCTCGACATTTGAAAAGCACCCCTTGGAAGAAACAAGCAAATCAAAAATCAAAAACCCATCACATCTTCAATCGCTGCCTTCAATCTTCCCTTCGGCAAGAAATTATTTTCAAGCGTGGCGGCAAACGGAATGGCGGTATCCAAACTTGCCACTCTTTTTACGGGTGCATCCAAATATCCAAATGCTTGCTCACTTATCCAGGCACAAATCTCTGCCGAGGGATTCAAATTCATGGCGTTTAAAAACATGAGCAGCAGTCACTAAGAAATGGCGTGCATTAATTTTGTGAAATAGAACTGAACTAGCAACAGGCATTGGCCTTGCCGTATTAGTCCTGTTTTTCTCTATATTGTTAATGCTAAATAATTACGATCAACAAGATAACCTTGGTCGGGGGCTTGCGGGGTGCAGACCCTGCAGGCTGTAGAGCCTAGAGAAAAACGGAATATCTCAATCACACAAACTATTAAAATCATGAATAATATTGAATCAACATTTTGTGCCTGTTAAGCCATCCCCAATTTATTTCAAAACACCAAAACTGCGATGTTATTTTTAAACTCTGTAATCAAAAAATTTCTTACCCTTACGACCCTCTAATTGCTCTCCTTCCAATTCTGCCGCGGTAAAAAACATAATTTCTGGAATCACCTTTAATTGAGATTGAAAGATTGATTTCAAATTTGATTCAACATTATTAATATGACCCTCAGAGGCGACAATGCATAATTTCAATTCGTCTGTACCTAAAGATCCGGTATAGGCTTGAACAATATAATCCTGAATGTGATCAGTCTTTTGAAGGATCTCAAAAATTCCTTGAGGATAAAATGTTTTGCCTTTTAATTTTATCATTTGTTGCTTTCGGCCTAAAATGGGGCCTATCCGTAAAGTGGTTCTTCCACATTCACAGGATGCTGGAAAGACCCTGGCCATGTCGCCTGTTTTATAACGGATCAACGGCATCCCTTCCACGCCAAATGTTGTAATGGTGACTTCACCTGATTCTCCATTCTTTACCGGCATGTTATTATCATCCAGTAATTCAACATGTACTAACTCCGGGTGATGATGTCCGCCCTTTCCATGACCGCATTCTGTAAAAGCTGTTTGCATTTCCGTTGAGGCAT
>JANOQB010000295.1:0-3487 GCA_031422215.1 Cytophagales bacterium
GGAACACACCATCAACTTTACCATGATGCGGGTGGACTTGCCCATGCCGCTAAAGAGCGGAGAAAAATATTCCTTCAAAATAGATTGGTCGTACAACATCAACGACATGATGAAGATCGGTGGCCGCACGGGCATGGAATATTTTCCTGACGATGGCAACTATATTTATTTTGTAGCGCAGTGGTTTCCGCGCATGTGTGTGTTTGACGACTTTGAAGGCTGGCAACACAAGCAATATCTGGGAGGCGGTGAGTTTGCCCTCACCTTTGGAAATTATAAAGTGCGCATCACCGTTCCGTCCGATCATCTCGTGGGTGCCACAGGCTGGTTGCAAAACCCAAAGGACGTATTGGCCAAGGAACAATTGGAACGGTTTGAAAAAGCACGCACTACTTTTGATAAGCAAGTGTGGATCGTGACCGAAGAGGAAGCGAAGAAGAGGGAGAAAGAACGCTCGAAGAAAAAAAGCACGTGGGAGTTTCATGCCGAAAATGTGCGCGACTTTGCCTTTGCCTCTTCACGTAAATTTATTTGGGATGCCATGGCGGTAAAGAACGGTGATAAAAATCCTCTTGCACAATCCATGTATCCGAAAGAAGGAAATCCGTTGTGGGGCCGCGAGTCAACCCTGGCCATCAAGAACACCTTAGATGTTTATTCCGAACGAACGATTCCCTATCCGTATCCCACTGCATTTTCCATCAACTGGGTGGGCGGTGGCATGGAGTACCCGATGGTGTCATTCAATGGAGGCAGGCCCGCAAAAGACGGAACCATCTCCGATCGTGTGCTGGTGCGGTGTGTGTATATCATTGTGCATGAAGTGGGACACAACTATTTTCCGATGATCATCAACTCCGATGAGCGCCAATGGACATGGATGGACGAAGGCCTTAACTCCTTCCTCGAAAAAGAAACCATGCGCGAACGCTATCCGAAACTGAATTACAATTCGAACACGCCCAAAGATATTGTGAACTTCATGAAAGGAGACAAGGCGATGATGCGCCCCATTATGGCCACGGCCGACAACCAAGGGCAAAATGGTGGCAACAATGGCTACACAAAACCTGCCGCGGCCCTCACCATCCTGCGCGAAACGGTAATGGGACCCGAACTTTTTGATAAAGCATTTAAGGAATATTCTCAGCGCTGGGCTTTCAAACATCCCAAGCCTGCCGACTTCTTCCGCACGATGGAAGACGCCAGTGCCGTTGACCTCGATTGGTTTTGGCGCGGTTGGTTTTATACTACCGACCATGTGGACCTCACTGTGGAAGACGTGAAGTGGTATCGCGTAAAGCAAACACAACTTGATCCTGAGAAAAAGAATGTAACAGTGAAAGCCGGTGACCTTCCCGTGAACAGCAAAGAGAAATACAACGACTTCAGCAAAGGACCGCAGGAACTAACCGTTACCAACACGCCCGAAGAAATGTACCGCGACTTCCGGGCGCGCATCAACGACAACGAGATGAGGGCAAAATTAGAAGGCAAAAATATGTATGAAGTAACGCTGAGAAATACGGGTGGATTAGTCTCTCCGGTTATTATTGAATGGACATTTAAAGACGGCACAAAAGAAATAGAGAAACTTCCTGCCGAAATATGGCGGCTGAATGAGAAGGAAACAAAAAAAGTTTTTGTGAAAGACAAGGAAGTGACTAACATGGTGATAGACCCCAAGCTGGAAACTGCCGATGTGAACGTGACCGACAACGTGTTTCCCAAAAAAGCAACCGAGAGCAAGTTCGATCAGTTGAAGAAGAAGTGAACCTGGATTATGCGGTACTTTTTCTAATGCATAATTTAGGATTAAGCAACTAAGGCCGCCTCTACTTTCATCTTGTAGCCTAACTGTGCCATTAGTTCTTCGCAGTCTTCCCAAAGCAGCCCAAAGTTGTTTACATCGGCAACTCCCAATTTGCCTAACACCATTCTTATATCGCCTTCACTATCAGGTTCAAAGCCACCCATCATAATAGCATTTTCGGCCCAGTTAACTAATTCAACCAAGCTTACTTGGTGACTCATGTAGCCCAATAATTTCTGTGCGATTAATTGTTTTGTTATGATCATAGTTAAAATTTTATATGCCCTTTATCAATAGGATATTTTTCGTGGAGTTCAATCATTACCCCTTGGTTATCATAAATCTCCTGCCAAAAGGCAACCGTTACTTCTTCTGCATCCACCTCTTTTACGTAGCGTGCCTTGCCTCCACTCCTGCCCACTACCTCAAACCAATACCTCCTGCCACCTGTTGCTGTCTCCTTCCAATTTGCAAATTCCTTTTCATTTTGCTTTCGTTTAGGAGCATCCATTTATCAAAGATAAAAAAAACTGCTTGCAGAGTTTCCGGGCGGTGCATGATAAATTCCACCGGATTAAAAAACAATAGCCCATCATCAGAAACCAAATTGTCCAACATCGTCTCCCTCTTCGTGTACGATGTGTGTTAGGCATCACTTGGATTGCGTATCATACCGAGGCGGAGACATTACCTCCTCTTGCGCACCGGGTTGTAACTCTTTTTCTTGTTCGCCCCGCCTTTAAATTTTTTCTTCGATGGGCTGAACTTCCTAACGGGGGATTGCTTCTTCTTGCTCATCGATAGTTTCTTCACGTTTTGATACCGTGAGTTTGGTGAGTAGGGTGCTAACTTTTTCTGCTTGTTGTTTGATTGTTTGACATTTTGAGATGACACTTTACCGGATGAACTCAAGGTCTTCCTGCGGTACGATATCGCATTTTTATAATCGGCACGAAAGCGCTCTTTGTAGGTCTCATCGTTAAAATCCAACCGCAGTGTGATTTCGTTGGCAGCCCCTACAAAACCTCCCACACTGCCCATGATCATTTCGCGCGCGTAGCCTACCAACAAATATTTTGAAAATTTAAAACCCAGCGATCCGTTCACCACATTGCCTTTGCGCATGGCCGCGCCCGCAATTATTTTATTGTTGTAGGTGTAATACAATCCCAGGTCATACGTATCGTTCGACTCGGAGAATTTCCTGAACGCCACATACGGCTCCAGCATATCGTCTCCGCCCCGAATGGGTATCATGCCCTGCGCGTAGCCCGAAAAATAATTCGACAAGTTGGAAGTTTCCTTTTTGATCCACGAGGTGGACATACGATTGAGCGCGAAGCCTGCTTTTACATATCGTGTTTGATAATTGGCACCAAAAGAAAAATCATAGTTGGGTTCTCCGTTTTGCAGTTGTGTCAACACCGGGTCTTGTTCAAAGCCCAATGTATTGGAGATGCCATTCACTTTGGTGATATTATACTCTCCACTGACGCCCAGCGAAAGGATGTTGTATTTATTGAAATGTAAATGGTAAGCACCCGCTACAGACGCATACGTGTTGCGGATGAAGTTCACATCTTCCTGTAACAAGTTTAGGCCCACGCCCATCTTGTGGTTGGCAATTGGTGCGTGCATGCTGATGAAATGATTTTGTGGTGCCCCCTGCACGTT
>JANOQB010000296.1:0-2246 GCA_031422215.1 Cytophagales bacterium
ATCCCTGCCAATTTTTACATTGATCACTTTGGCCACCAGGTTTAATTTCGGAATGGGTTGGTAGCGCACTATGGCAATCCATTCGTTGAAATTTGCACCCAGCGGATGGGCCAGCGATTGACGATAGTTGGTATAACTTCCATATTGCGTTCCATGCGAGTAGGTATAAGGCCGAACCACATTGGCTTCCAATTGCACATCGAGGTTGGAGACGCCCAACACATTGATATATTTTATGCCGCCCTGCAAGGCAAATTTATTGGCCCACCAGCCATTGCCCGTTTTGATTTCATTCAGCACAAATTCATCGAGCACTGCCTGGCCATACACCGATATTCCTTTTGTTGCCAACCATTTAAAATCCAAACCAAGCAACGCATTGTCGCTGCTTCCAAATTGTTGCTCAATGGAGCGGTAAAAAATAACTGGGTTCAAATAACTGAGGTCGAATGTATTGTTGTTGAGCGAATCCTTCGGGCTAAACACAACCGACTCAAACACACCGAGATTAAATTTCTTTCCTATGTTGATGCTGGCATGATGAAAGGCCATAAATTTTTCAGGGTAACGCCTGCCCGATTGCAACCCTCCCGAAGTTCCACGCACATCGGCAGCCATCCGGTTGATCTGAAACAGATAATTTATTTTCCACACCTTTAAATTGCTTCGCAAAAAAAGATTGGGTGGCGAATAATCAGAAAAAATGAGAGAGCGATAACCGTTTCCAATAAAGGTGCGGTCGTTGCCAAACTGCATGTAGATGTGTTTGCTCAGGTTGAAATCAATGTAGGCCCGTGTCTGAAAAAAATCCACACCATCCTTTTTAAAATCTTTCCAAAACCCTTCGTGTGGCACCACCGGATTTAAAGAAATCTGCTCCTTCACATACAAAGGCAAAATTGATTGGTTCTCGCCAAGAAATGTATAGAAGCCAATTTTACGGTCTATCATGCCGCGTATCTCCACGCCCCGTGTGTTGATGGTGAGCACATCGTCCAACCGGCTGTCTTTGCCACCACCCAGGTACAACACGGGGCTTACGTGCAAATCAAATTCAGGTATGTCCACATAGGCCATATCCGATTTCTTTCTGTAAAGTTTTTTCAAAATAGGTTTTTTGCTGGTGTTGGATTCTGGTCTGCCCCATTCCCAACTATCGTTGCGCAAAAATTCAAGATTAAATTCATCTGCTTGGGATTTGAAAACACCATCCGCGCCAAGCGTATCCAGATATTCAATGATCGCATCACGTTTATACGGCTTCACCGAAGTAAAAAATCCGGGAGCAATTTTTCCTGATTTGATTTCATATCGGTCCATCCAATGATAATAATCCTGGTTGAGTGTGGCATTGGTGCTTTGGGCGGCCACCTGAAAAGAACCAATAAACCAGAGTGCTGTATAAAATACTTTCTTCATGTAGTATAATTCAGAATGATTCGGGATATAGGATTTAGGATGCTTAGTTTCCCTTTTTAAGCGGCAACCTCACAATCATAAACAATTTCGCGGTAAATTTAGGGGGAAATGACTTGCATTTAGAGTCGGTTTTAATACTTTTGCAGTCCTTTAAGTAAAATAGTTATGAAGAAAAGCATTCACCCTGAGTACAAACAAGTCGTTTTTTGGGATACTTCCAGCGATTTTAAGTTTTTAAGCCGCTCTACATCGGTTCCAAAAGAAACCATCAAGTGGGAAGACGGCAAAGAATATCCAGTCATTAAAGTGGAGGTGAGCTCTGCATCGCACCCCTTCTTCACAGGCAAGAAGATGTTTTTGGATACTGCAGGCCGTGTAGAGAAATTCCAAAAGAAATACGGAAAGAAAGAAACTGTTTAAGGTAAAACCTCAATCAGTATTGCGATACTTATAAAGAGCCCCTTGATGGGGCTTTTTTTATGAGGCTGGCCAAACTCAAACATGAGGCAAAAAAAGTTAACTTTAACATAAAAAATAGAACCATCATGAATCCTGTTTCTGAAAAGATAGCTGAACTAAAGCAACTGCCCGAATTGGCTATGATCCTGGACCGCCTCGAAAAAGAGATGATAGAAGAAGCGCATCGGAGAAATGAATTCTACGAACTGATCCATGAAAATGTAAAGGCTGAATTTATCAATGGCTCGATTGTTTATCACTCACCGGTGATGAGGCGGCATTGGAAAGTTTCGATGAAGGTCTCCAAGTTTTTGGCTACTCATGTTGACAATAACGATCTGGGCGAAGTAGGCGTTGAAAAAGTAATG
>JANOQB010000297.1:0-5755 GCA_031422215.1 Cytophagales bacterium
TCCAAACTCAGCAACACTCAGTACATGTTCATCAACATGCTAGAGGCACCGGTGTTGGCATTTATCCTCGCCTTTATTGTTCACTACTATAATATTGACGACCAACTTGAAACGGGCTACGTCTTTAGCAAGAACCTGAACATGCCAGCTTATCTTTTCATGAGTGTGATCATCGCTCTGTTTATGGGGCTCACGGTAAGTGCCGAAGAAATTATACGCGACCGCAAAATCTTAAAGCGCGAGAAATTTTTGCATTTGAACAGGAGCAGCTACATCATTTCAAAAATCGGGATATTGTTTTTGATTTCCACAATCCAAACAGCGTTGTTCGTTCTGATTGGAAATTCTATCTTGGGCATACAGGGAATGTTCTTTATCTATTGGGGCATCTTGTTCACCACATCCTGCTTCGCCAATTTATTGGGCCTCAATATTTCATCCGCCTTCAACTCGGCCGTAACCATCTACATACTTATCCCTATCCTTCTTATCCCTCAACTTATTTTAAGTGGTGTGGTGGTCAGGTTCGATAAACTAAATCCTATTATTGGCAACACGGAAACCGTACCCTTTGTGGGCGATCTAATGGCTTCGCGGTGGGCCTTCGAGGCCAGTATGGTATCTCAATTTAAAGACAACGAATTCGAAAAAGAGTTTTACCCCTACGAAAAGGTAAAGGCCCATTCCGATTACAAAAGGATCTATTACATACCCACCTTGGAAACAAAATTGGATTTCATAAACCTAAATCTTGAAAACCAGAATGAAGAAATCCGCAAACAGGTGAAAGAGGATTTGCTTCTCCTTCAAAACGAATTGCGACAAGAACTGCAATTTGTTGGCAAAAAGGATTTTGCCCGGATAGAAGATTTTGTTGTTGAGCGTTTCGATGCTGAACTTTCCAAAGAGACGAAATCACTCTTCGAAACATTGAAGAAATTCTACATACTGCGCTACAACAAAGCCGATGAAGGCAAAGACCAAAAAATAAACAGCATGACCAACACGCCCGAAAAAGAACAAGCGTATGAAGCCTACCGAAACAGTTATCAAAACGAAGCCATAGCCGAACTGGTGAAAAACACAACAGAAATGCACCGCATTATTGAGAAGGACGGCAAGTTGATCCAAAAAATATTTCCCATTTATAAAGATCCAGACCCGGACCATTTGGTGGATTTTGATGCTCAGTTTTATATGCCGGCCAAACATTTTCTGAACCAGAACATCGATACACTGTATTTTAACATGGGTGTTATCTGGTCGATGACCATCGTGCTGGCCATTGCCTTGTACTTTGAGATTTTGCGAAAAATAGTGGATGGCTTGGGAAATATTTCAAACCCGATACCCAAGCGAATGTAACCGTCTATGTTTTTTATCCTTTCCAAAACGCTGGGTTATCTCGCAATGCCGTTGGTTGTTATCATCGCACTGTTCATTGCATCGGTGGCGATAAAAAACAAAGTTTGGAAACGAAGGTTGTTTGTTCTCGCGTTGTCCACTTTGTTGTTCTGCTCCAATTCCTTCATCAGCAATGAAGTAATGCGTATGTGGGAGCTGCCCCCTACTCCGTTTTCCGAAATAACTAAAACATACGAGGTTGGCATTTTGCTAACCGGGGTAACCAAGTCCAACTTCAGTCCTACCGACCGTGTTTATTTTCATCGCAGTTCCGACCGGGTAACCCACACCTTGCAGCTATACAAACTTGGGCACATAAAAAAAATATTGATCTCTGGCGGCAGTGGCACTTTGGTGGAGCGTTCGAAAGAAGCAGACGAGCTGGCCGTGGTGCTCGAGATGATGGGCGTGCCTGTTGAAGATATGATCATTGAAAACCAATCGGACAATACCTACCAATCGGCAGTGGCAGTAAAAAAAATGATCGGTGATATTTATCCTGCCGAAAAGTGTTTGCTCATAACTTCGGGCTATCACATGCGCAGGTCAAGGGCATGCTTCAAAAAAGCAGGCTATGCCATGGATACCTTTAGTGTTGATTTTCTTTCAAACAAACGCACCTACACTCCCGACACCTTAATCATACCAAAGCTGGAGTCTATCGGTTCATGGCAGGTACTAACCAAAGAATGGGCGGGCATACTGGCTTACAAAGTGGCCGGGTATATTTAGACACTATATAAAAAATTACTGCTCGCAAACTTCAATTGCCACGTGCTTTAGCACGTGGCATAATAATAATTTGATCAGGGCTTTAGCCCAAAATAAATTTGGATAGTAAGAAAAAAATCAAAATTGGAACACATACTCGCACTATTTAGTTGGGCTAAAGCCCATGTTTTTATGCGCACCAAAATCCAAGTGCTAAAGCACGTGGCCATTGACATCCGGGCAAATGGGTGGCGTCACTTTGAATGAAAGCAAGTGTCAGATCAAAAAAATAAATTAACGCTCACTCTTTGGCTATCCGTGGCACTAGTTGTGTGCCTGCTCCTGCTTTCATTTTTGCCGGAAGTTGTCATCGAAACTTTCCATTTTAAAAAAATAGATTTGTTGAGTGACCTCCACCCCAGCCCGCTCATAGATAGTGCAACAAAAAATGACTCCACATCTTTAAAGGAAATTGTACAGTTCGACTCTGCGGCCATTAAAGCTGGCATCTATCCCATAGAAGATTTTAGTGGCAACTCCTTGGAACACTTCTATGCTGCACTAAAAAAATTAAATCAAAAACCAGTACGCATTGCGTTCTATGGCGACTCGTTTATTGAAGGAGATATCATCAGCGATTTCCTGAGGGACACACTTCAACACGTGTATGGTGGTGAAGGCGTGGGGCTTGTTCCGTTGGCATCCGAAGTATCCAACTTCAGAAAATCCATTCAACATACATTTTCAAATTGGAGCACCTACACCTTGCTCAGTGCCGAGATACCCGATATTCCCTTGGGAATTTCAGGATACTCCTACGTTCCTGAGGAAGGTAACACAGTAACCTATAAGCCAGGAAAAAAACCCGTTCAAAATAAATTCAAAACCGTGAAAATCCTCTATCAAAACAAAGGAACAGCCACGATCAATTACACCATTAATGTAGGACCAGAAATAACCAAATCGTTGAAACGGTCCGACAGTGTCAATCAGTTATTGATTTCATCGCAGGCCATCCATTTTATAAGCATGCGATTTTCCTCTACTGATGATCTCACCCTTTTTGGAGTTAGCTTTGATGATACGCTTGGCTTGTATGTTGATAATTTCTCCATGCGAAGCAATTCGGGCATTTCGCTAGCTAAATTATCTCCATACTATCTAAAGCAGTTCAATGCCTATCTCGATTATAAACTTATCATACTTCAATACGGACTTAACGTTGCATTGGAAACCGATTCAACAACATACGGATGGTACATTGCCAAGATGACAAAAATAATCCGTGACCTCAAAGCTTCCTTTCCCAATGCAAACTTTCTGCTGTTAAGTGTAAGCGACCGAGGCATCAACGAAAACGGAAAGATAATAACCATGAATGGGATACCTGTGATGAGAGCTGTTCAAAGAGAAATTGCGCACCAAAGCGGCATTGCTTTTTGGGATATGTATGAAGCGATGGGCGGAAAAAACAGTATGTCAAACTATACGGAAGCCAAGCCGCCATTGGCAGCAAAAGACTATACACACTTAAACCATAAGGGCGGAAAAATAATTGGTAAAAAATTAGCGGAAGCATTGCTCTATGAAATCAATAAGCATGAAACAAAGAATAATTTTCCTTAGCGGGATTTTCATTTTTTTTTCTGAGTATTTGCAAGCACAAGATACCGTGTCGCTGCAGGTCGAATCTTCATTTCGTTTTATCAACAACAAAGCAAACATACTCCACAACGCAGATTCACTTTCTCATTTTTATGCTAAGCTACTGAAGCTTAAGAAAACCAATCAAGGCATCGTAAACATTCTTCACATTGGCGATTCGCATATTCAAGCTGATTTTTTTACAGGCACTACACGCACATTATTGCAAAAAGAATTTGGCAATGCAGGCCTTGGCCTTTCTTTCCCCGGAAGGGCCGCCCTCACCAACGAATCGCAATGTATAAACTCGTCATCGGTTGGTAAATGGGAAAGCCAGCGTCTCATCAATGCCGAGGACGCAGAAACCATGGGTATTGGAGGCATCACCCTAAAAACAAACTTCGTAGGAAATTCCATAAAAATAAAAACAATCAACCAGGCTGATCAACAATACGCGTTCAATCGACTATCCATATTTTTTCAGAAAGACTTTAGCAGCTATCATGCCGTGGTGAAAGATTCCATAGGTCAGCCATTGGCCTTTATCGGGCCTTATACTGAAGAAGCCAACAATGTATCGCGGCTTGTGCTGCCCTATTCAATAAATCAAGTTCAGATTGAAACAATACAAACGTCACAAACACAAAAACACTTTACTTTTTTTGGCATCAGCTTCGAAAACTCAAACCCAGGTGTGCGCTATCACATTCTTGGTGCAAACGGTGTAAAGTACAAACATTTTAATTTAGCTCCAGAACTTCTTGAACAAACAAATGCACTCGCACCCGATCTGATCATTCTCTCGCTGGGTGCGAACGAAGCAGCCGATCATCCTAATATAGACCACAAGTTTGAGTGGCAAATAGAAGTGCTGGTGTCTGAACTAAGGCAATTCAATCCCAATGCCATTATTCTTTTAACAACACCTGCCGATTTTTACAAATCACAAACAAACAGAAACCCTGGCATACAAACCATCAAAAACAAGATTGTGAAATTTGCCGAAAAGAATAAACTCCCTTACTGGAATTTACATGAAGTGGCCGGTGGCAACCGCGCTGCTGATTCGTGGAAGAAAGAGAGATTACTAAATGCTGATGGCATTCATTTTTTGAACGAAGGTTATAAGTTGCAAGGCCGTTTATTGTTTGAAGCAATCATAAAAGGATATAATGAGTATGTTCTCCATAGACATTTACAAACTCATTGATCAATTCAACTACCAGCCTGACCAGCCACTGATGTTTACCAGTGGGTTGTTCTTGTTTCTGTTTATTGGCTTCCTAGTGATTTACATTCCGCTAAGCACCACGCATAGATCGAAGCTGATATTCACCACACTCTTCTCACTTTATTTTTATTACAAATCAAGCGGGTTGTTTTTTTTATTGTTGATCAGCACCACTTGCATTGATTATACGCTGGCAAAATTGATTTATGAAAGCCGCGCACCCTGGAAGCGAAGTTTTCTTTTAACAATAAGTTTGATAAGCAACTTAGGCTTGTTGGGATATTTTAAATACACAAACTTTATCCACGAGATATTCAGTAACCTGGCAGGATTGACCTATCAACCGTTTGATATATTTTTACCGGTTGGCATTTCCTTTTTTACGTTCCAATCGCTGAGCTATACCATTGATGTTTATCGAAAGCGGTTGCAGCCCACCTCACATATTTTAGATTACGCATTCTTTGTTTCATTTTTTCCGCAGTTGGTGGCAGGCCCCATCGTGAGGGCTTCAGAATTTTTGCCACAGTTATCAAAGCCCACGTTTGTTACCCACGAAATGTTTGGCCGGGGAGTTTACCTGATCGCTTCGGGGCTATTTAAGAAAGCGTTGATCTCCAATTACATCAGCGCAAACTTTGTTGATCGTGTTTTTGATTCGCCCACACTATTCACAGGGCTTGAGAATTTGTTTAGTGTTTATGGTTATGCACTACAAATCTATTGCGACTTCTCAGGCTACTCCGACATGGCCATTGGCCTGGC
>JANOQB010000298.1:0-11968 GCA_031422215.1 Cytophagales bacterium
GGTACTAGGGTAAGACCCGGGAGAGTAAGTCGTTGCCTATTTTTTTTCATCAAGGGCCCTGCAGGAATGCAGGGCCTTTTTTTTGCCCCGGACAACACCGGGATTGCAGCGCCTTGACCGCGTTGGTCCCGATAGCTATAGGGATGCGAGTGGCCGGACCACTCGAAGCGCGTGGCCGGACTTGAAGCCCGCTGGCCCCGAAAATTCGGGGACATGCCGCAAAATGTATTGAGAAATCCAAGTTATCCTACAGAGACTTCGTGTAGAGTACCTGACAGATACTGGTTGGCCGCTTCTTGCAAGGTTACTTCATTTAAATCGAGAATGCTTAAGAATAGATTGTTATAGAAACTGTCATCCAACCCGTTAAGATGTATTGTTTTTATCTTTTCAATTACAGAGAATGGATTTGCAATTTCTACTTTTAGGCTGCCAAGCAAATGATTTTTCACTGTCAGCAGTTCATGAACATTGACAACATCATCGCACAAAAGCCTTACCTCGTTCTTGATTTCTGAAAGGGCAACATCTTTATTGATGCGGTTGACATCTGCGGCTATCACAAAGAACGCATCATTTTTTAAGCAACTCACCGAAGAATGAATGCCATAGGTCAACCCTTTATCTTCGCGTATATTTTTCATGAGACGGGAACCAAAGTAGCCGCCCAGCAGGTGATTGATAAGAATCAATGCGGGATAATCGCGATGGCTGCGGTTTATGGTTCTTTTGCCTAACCTTATTGAGGATTGAATACTGCCCGGCTTTTCGATATGTGCAGAGGATGGATTTTGCTGGATAAGTTTGGAGGATAGATTTTTATTTTTTGATGAACCGGGAATAGCCGTCAGTTCTGAAATCAAAGACTCCAATAGCTGATCATCCAATGATCCGACAACAAAAATTTGATTTAACGAAAAATGATCCCGAAAAAAATCCGACAAGTCTTGCTGTGTCAATTGGTTTACATCATCCTCTTCCATGGAACTTCCGTAAGGATGAGAATTTCCATATAAGCGTTGCCGGATAAGTTTGGATGCAACAAAACTCGTTTTCTCGTTATTGATTTTTTGGGTCTGTTTAAAAATATCCTTTTGAAGAACCAGTTCGTCCACAGGGAAAGTTGGAGACGTAACCAATTCCAGAAAATGCGGAAGTACTGCGCCCATGTTTTTTGTTAAGCAAAACAATGAAAGCGAGACGAAATCAAAACCCGTGGAAACTTCGACAGAGGCACCAAAGCGGTCAAAAAAATCGGCAATTTGAAATGAGGTTTTGGTGGCGGTCCCTTTTTCAAGCATGTGTGCTGTGAAATAGGACAGGCCGATTTTTGGTTCAACCCATTTTGCAGCATCAAACACCAATTCGATTTTCAATACCCCTTGGGCAATCCCCCTGAGAAGGAAAAGTGGGACACCGTTATTTAAAATTTTGATTTCTGGTGAAGGAAGATGGAAAGAATTTATTTCGGCATGTTGGGGCGCGGTCTTTCGGTCAAGCATACTCAATCTGTAACCGACTCGTTTTCTTTCGCCTTGTTTTCGATATTGTAGAATAGGGTAATGCGGAGTGTTTCGGCAAGCGCATTTTCGCGCTTATTGGTAGGCACCAAATAAGCCATGTCCAAACCTAATTTTTCTAACCTAAAACCAATGCCTGCCGTCAAGTATTTCCGGTTGCCTTTGTCTTTTGCCTCGTTGAAGTAACCCACTCTACCTGCAAATTTATTATCGTACCAATACTCAACACCCAATGATGCCATAAACTCTCTGATCTCTTCATTGAACCCACCGCGGGCATCGGTAAAGGAACTGAATATCCCGCTAAGGAGAGGCTCTGTTGAATTGTTTCTTGGAGGACTGGGAACCAATAATTTATTTAAGTCGGCTGCGAACGTAAAACTATTTTTTGGATCCACTTCAATTTTATAAGCACCGCCCATTCTTAGGTTAGTGGGAATGAAATCTCTGTTGTTGGCATCGGAGTATGAAATTTTTGCGCCCAGATTTGTGATGGCTGCGCCCCAAGAGAGCGTGGAATTTTTTGACAGCATTGGTTTTGTATAATAGATACCAATGTCCACAGCCACAGAATTTCCTGGCCTTGCATCGATATTGCCTGTAGTAAGTGCTCCGGTTAAGTTTGAATGAATGTAGCGCAAAGCTCCACCGATGGCAAGTTGTTCGGTTAGCATGCGGGAATAGGTAACATCAAAAGCAAACTCACGTGGATTGAACCTGCCCAGATCATTATTGTTCACATCCTTGAACTGGATTTCGCCCAGATCAAAATATTTCATGGAAGAAGCAACGGTTTGCTCGCGACTGATTTTATAAAATCCCGTAAGGTAAATAACATGCATGTCGTTGATGATCTTGCCGAGCCACGGAGTGTAGGATAAGGAACCACCATATCCATGTTCGATGAATGCCAACTTGCCCGCATTCCAGTAGGCTGAGTTTGCATCGGCAGACGTGGCGACACCTACATCGCCCATACCAGCAGCCCGTGCATCGGGTGTGATGGTCAAGAATGGAACGGCTGTGGTGATCAACCTGTTCAACGTATCCTGGCCAATCAATGATCCGGGATTTGAAACCTGACCCTGCGACCAAGATGACCAAGAGATGCCAGATAAAAAGAGCAGAAGTCTTAACCTATTCATAGTCAAAGTTATAGTTGGTAAAGGTAATTAATTAAGGATAATTAGCTTGGTATATTGTTCATTTTTCGATCCGTCCACCAATGAACGAACAGAAAGCCTTCCTATGTATATGCCCCTGTTTAATTTTGAACCATCGGCAGTTCTACCATCCCATTCGGTAAGTGTTACCCTATATTGGCTCGAAACAACATCAAATTGTTGGTTTAGTACATGCTTGCCCGCAAGGTCGTAGATGGTTAAAAATGTTTCCAGGTCTTCCCCGGGCCGGCTGTGAGTGAACTGTAAAGTAGTGGTTTCCGAAAATGGGTTTGGGTAATTATAAAATTCCTCAATTTGTATTTCGGTGCCATCCGTCACCACAAACTCCACGGTGGCCGTGTTTCTGTTATTGTAAGTGTCTGATGCGGAAAAGGTAAGCGTATGTTTTCCTGGGTCAAGGCCGTCAAGCGGATAGGTGATCATTCCTTTTTTGTAGGTGCCTGAGTTTGCTTCATAGTATTTGTTTATTGCAGTTGCATCGCCTTGGTCTATGCTGGCCACCAGATCATTTCCTGTTGGTGTTGAAGAAGTATTAATGCCGTTGTTGTCCGAAAGCAGTGCCACGATTTTTGTGCTCGGCCCCACTTTACCTCCGTTGATAAAGGTAGTGTCGCCAAGAAACAATCTGATATTGGGAGGTGTGTTGTCAGCCAAGGGGTTTTCTTCAACGCCTCCAACCAAACTATTGAACAAATAACCACCGGCATATTCACCGGTTTTGGTTGAGGCAAAAGTGCTGACCTTGCCCGTCACCAATTCTACCGAAGTGTTTTTGGGCATAACAAACTCAAGTTGAAAACTGCCTTGCTCAATAGAGGTTGTGCCACGAAACAGCAAATTATCTCTGGCAATAAATGTGAAGGGCGGGTTTTCATCTCCTTTGGTCACACGGTTTTCCACCTGATCGAACAATGTAAAATTCAATTTCCCTCTAAAGGAATTGTTGGGCAACTTATTTTTTTCGAGGTGACCATTTACTATCACTTTTGACAATGCTTTTAATTGCGATGAACCCGAAGCGGTCTTTATCTCATCAATGATTATTTCGTTTTCCGGAAGTGCCAATTTCATGGATGGGTCTGCGAGCAGGGAGAAGTTACGGTTGGAAATTCCACTCAGGCTTTTGTTTTTTGTGTCGCGAAAGATGCTGCCCAAATCCCTGAACTGATTGTTCTGTTTAATGAACAACGATTCGTAAAAAGCTTTGTTCAAGGTAAAGTTTGTGCTGGAGTTTACGGGCCTTGCGGTGGTCACCAATCCTATTGAGCCTCCTTTTTTTTGCAGCAGCGTTCGCTCGCCACTGGAAATCTGAAACGGATCATCGTTGCGGCCAAACTCGCACGTGGCCGTTACAAACAAGGGATACTTGGGTCCTTGCTTCCAACTTTTGATGACGGTTTCATCTAATATGCGTTCGTCCATCCACACTTGTTCCGAGCCATGGCCTGTATAATTTACAATGAGTGCCCCTTTTCGGATTTCCAGATCAAGTGCCTTGCCTGCAGCCGGACTGTACTGACCACTGGGCCGCTCGATCTGAACAAATGAATCCAAATAAAATTTTCTTGCATTGAAAGTAGGATCATATTGCTCTATGGAGTTTGCCAATTGATCGGTTTGGTTCTGATGAATATTGAAGTCGCCATCATCGGCAACAAAAAGGAATTCATTTTGCCAGGAAGCACCTTCTGTTATTTTTAAATCATACTCGATCAATTTATCCACCACGTCTTTTGCCTCTTCACTATTTTTTACGGGCAACCTTCCTACTCCAATATCCAAGGTGTTGTTTTGTGCTGGGTTTTCTTTCCACTCACCTTCGGTTTCTTCCAGTATTCCAAAGTAGTCATCGGACGAATAGGTTTCCAACGGGCTGAGCGAAACCCGCGATTCATAAATAGGGACAAGATTGGTGTTGCCAAGCACCCTGTTTTTATAATCGTACGAACCACGCCCAAACAACAAAACATTTTTTAATGCCGATGCCGGTTGTGTATGCAAGCCCCGTATAAAATCACGCAGCGCAGTTATGTCCTGTTTTCCACCGGAGTATTCATTATAGATTTGTTCGGTGGAAACTACTTGGGAGGAAATACCTGAACGGGTTTGACGATGGGCAGCAAGCCGTTTGGCTTCTGCTAGCAGCGCGGAGTTTGTGATGATCACCAAGGCGGGTGCTGTTATCTGATGCAGGTTTTGATTTTCCACCTTCGCCTCAAAGGCAGGTGGTTTTACTTGGGCTGGGTTGAACACAATAAATGTCCGTAACGAATTGGTAAGAGCAGAAAATTTAAGTTGTGATCCGGATAAAACAAATGCCTGGTTTCTTGCTTCATCAGTATTTGATACATCCCACACCTGTGTGCCCGAGGCAACAGAAGCAACGTCAAAAGTAGAAGTGTTGTTGGCAACGCTTTCGGCTGACCGGAAAATAGTCTGGCTGCCATACAGTGCCAATTTTCTTTTGAAAGAGAGAAGAAAAAAATCCAGATAGCCCACCGAAATGCCAGGGCTTCCTTTTGTAAACTGGTATTTAACATCTTGGTTCAACCTTGTTGATGCGCTTACCGTGGTGGAAGAAAAAACAATAGTGTCTGCTTTGATGCGGCCTTTGATGCCATATTGTGAATTAGGGATTGCATCGATGGGTTGTGTGAGCACGGTGGCATCGTTCATCAACACCTTGAAGGATGTGTTGGTGATGGATTGCGCCATCACATGCGAAACAAGTTTTACGTCTGTGTTGTCGGCTATGCCCAAAATCTCAAACCTTACAGTGGCTTCCGGGGCTGCATCGAACTGTTCGCCAAACCACTGCCTGCCAGATTTTAACAGGTTAAATTTTTCGGTTTCGTAGAATGCAAAATCATCATACGTCTGGATAAAGGGAAATGTGCCAGCAATGTTTTCTATGGTAGAAATCCGCTTGCCATCGCTTTCGCCAACTGTTAAGAAATAAAAATTCTTATCCGAAAATAAATTGTTCTCATAGTAAAATGCCTTTTTGGCAAGATTGTATTGGTACTGATCGGGGCCTTGCGCGAAAAATAAAATATGATCGGAATTATTGAATTTTTCATCTGCTTCGCCAGCCACAAAAATGGCCAACTCTTTCAAATCATTTTTTCGGGGTGCACTGTTTGGCTGCGGCAACATTCCATAGCTGCCGGTAAAGATTTTTATTTTTTTGGGATTCACCTGGTCGGGATTGACCCCCGCACTTCGCAACAAGGCGTAATCAATTTTAAACACACCGTCTTGCGTTACCGAAAATTTAAACCAGGTGCCGGTGTTTAACACAGAAGGGGTTTGGCCAAAGCAAGGGTTAGCTAAACCAGCCAGGCAAAGTAGGTGTGCTATAATTAATTTTTTGTGCAAAGGAATCACACGATGATCATTTTTTCATTCGGGTCAACATATTGCCCACTAACGAAATAAGTATGTATGAAAGTATAATAAAGGGCAAAGCCCCTGCTTTTAGCATGAGTATGAGTAATACCGACAGAGCCATAAAAGTAAACCTCGTTTGATTGCTGCCCCACGAAAAATCTTTGAATTTTAGAGCAAAGAGTTCAACGGGCAACACCAATAACAAAGAAAACACCAATGTGATTCCACTGAGCGTTGATCCTGTGAAAACAACATCGCGAATTGGTTGGGGCAAAAAAACCAACGAAGTAAGGAACAGCGCATTGGCCGGGGTTGGCAATCCAATAAAAGTTTCTGTCTGCTGTGTGTCAATGTTAAACTTGGCCAACCGGAATGCCGAGAAAAGTATTGTGGTAACGGAACTGTAAACAAGCCAGCTTGAGCCGGCCGAGGAATCGATCCATTGGTACATAACCATAGCAGGCAGCACACCAAAACTCACCATGTCGGCAAACGAATCGAGTTCTTTGCCAATGGGCGATGACACTTTTAACAACCGGGCCATGAAGCCATCAAAAAAATCAAACACGCAGGCGGCCCAAATAAAATAGGCGGGCTGGATGGGGTAGTTTTCGAAAATGCTGATCAGGCCAAGGCATCCGCACAACAGGTTTCCGCTGGTAAGTAGGTTGGGTACGTGCCGCAGCAAATTCATTGGGGAACAGTTAGCGCGCAGAATGGGTTTGATCTTTTTTCTTCACCTATGGTAGTTGTATTTCCGTGGCCGGGATAAACAGTTACATGCTCGGGCAACGTGAATATTTTTTGATGGATGCTTTTTATCAGTGTGTCCAAATCCCCGCCCGGAAGATCGGTGCGCCCGATGCTTTGTTCAAACAATACATCACCGCTTAATAGCGAGGCGGACTCCTTATGATAAAACCCAATATGGCCGGGGGCGTGGCCCGGAAGAAAAAGCACATCGAAAACGGTAGAGCCAAACACAACCGTGCTGCCCTCTTCCAAGAAGCCATCCGGTTGGGTGTCGCGATAAAGAGAAAATCCATAGGAGGGTGCGTATGCCTTCACGGCATTGAGCACAGGCTCATCTTTTTTGTGTATGAGCAAAGGCACTTTATATTTTTCTTTTACAAAGTCGTTGCCGAGCACATGATCAATATGGCAGTGCGTGTTGAGCAAGTATTTGATTGTGATGTTTTTGCTTTCGATAAATTGAGCCAGCGTATTTTTCTCAGCGGTCTCGTAGCATCCGGGGTCGATCACCACGCCATTGCCGGTTTCGTCAAAAACCACGTATGTGTTCTCTTCAAACGGATTGAAAGTAAATGTTTTGATTTGGATCATAACGAATGGTAAAAGTAAACCCTTTTGTGCATGTTTGATAGCCTTGTGTGCAAAAGCACATGGGCCTTAGTGATGATGGCACAACTATTTGTCCAATAAGAAAAAATCCTCGCCAACCCAAAAGAAGTTGTTGTCAAACACCTCTTGCCCGTTCTAAAACTGGACAAGGTTCTCCATCAAATTGATGTCAAAAACAAAACCATATTATCTGAAATCCGACATTTGACAAAGTAGGGTCAATGTAAACGTGATTTTAAAAAAGCCACCAAAACTTTCAATGCACGCTCGAAATGACTGTTGTTGGGCACCACAATATCGGCACTGTGCTTTAAGGGTTCAATCAACTTTTCATAAACCGGCATCACATGGTGCTGATACCGGTAGAGCACATCGTTGATATCGTAACCACGCTCTATCCCGTCCCTTTTTATCCTACGGGTAAGCATCAAATAATCTTTTGCCTCAATAAAAATATTCAGGTCCAGTTCACCCGCTATTTCTTCAAAATACTGAACGAACAATCCCTCCACCACAAGGATGGGCGCAGCTTTAAACTCCAGAAATTTGGGAGTTGAAGACGTATTGTTAAAAGTATATTCCTTCTTGATCACGTTTTGGCCGGCCTTCAACTGCACCAGGTCATGCAAAAATGCTTCTCGGTCGATGGCGGTAGGCAAATCAAAATTTTCTATCCCGTTCTCGTCAAGCTGCTGCTGGTGGATCGGCTTGTAATAATGGTCTTGCGAGATCAGGCAAATCTCATCTGCATTAAAACAAGAAGAGAGCCCTTGCAGGAAAAAAGTTTTTCCCGATCCGCTGCCGCCTGTAATGCCAATGGTGAAGGGCTTGTTCATACTTGCTTTTCTGATACTATTATAGTTTACGAAAAAATAAGGTCATCCCTACGGGATTTTCTTTCGCACATTTCCACACCACTACCAATACGATTATCCCTACGGGATTTTTCTTGAATAAGTCCCATCGGGGCGACCATATGACGCAGCGATAACCACCATTGAAGTAACTCTCAATCATCCTCGATAACACAACAATTAAATACTTTACATATTTGGGGATCACCTTTCCATGCTGAATAGTAGCCTTCTACGAATGCGTCTCTTTCAGAAACCTGACCAACAAATTTATGGCATTTGCCCGGTGGCTGATGGAATTTTTTTCATCCATGCTCATCTCTGCCAAGGTTTTGTTATATCCATCAGGAACAAAGACCGGATCATATCCAAAGCCACCGGTGCCTCTCCGCTCGTTTATAATTTTTCCGTTCACAACTCCTTCAAACTGTTTGATGAGCACAGGCGTGATCAGCGTGATCACCGTCCTGAACCTGGCGTTTCTATTTTGCTCATTCCCTAAATTTTTAAGTAGTAGGCTGATATTATCTTCAGCCCTGCGCTGGGGGCCTGCATACATGGCAGAAATTACTCCTGGCGCACCATGCAATGCTGCTACTTCCAAACCCGTGTCATCGGCAAAGCAGGCGACACCAAAATTTTTATACACGTACTCTGCTTTTTGAAATGAGTTGCCTTCGAGGGTATTCTGCTCTTCGGGCAGTTCGTCATCACAACCAATTTCTTTCAGGCCCGCCAATTGAAAATCCGGACTTAACAGTGCCCGTACTTCCTGTATCTTATGTAGATTGTTTGTGGCAAAGCACAACATGGGTCAGAGAATTTCAAGCAATTCCACTTCAAAAATCAAATTTGAGTTGGCCGGTATTTTTCCATCGGCAGCCACAAAAGAGCCATAGCCAAACCCCGATGGTATATAGAGTGTAACTTTTGAACCCGTTGGGATTTTTGGGAGCACCAGCTTCCATCCAAGGATCAAACCGGATAGGGAGAATGTAACACCCGTTGAGTTTGCGTCAAACTGATTACCACCTACAAGCAGGCTTCCCTTATACTTTACTTTTATCTTGCTTTCAAAGCAAGATATCGTGCTGCCAGACCCTTGGGTATTGATCACATAGCGAACACCATTTGGTTCTGATTGTGCTGTAATTGCTTTACTGGCGAGGTAAGTATCTATTTTTACAATGTCCTCCGCGAGCTTGTCCTTATCCACCTTGGCAATGTCATCTGCCGATACTTCTTTCGTGCAAACGGGATCATCGTCTTTGCTGCAACTTTGCAAGAAAACAAACCCTGCCAATATCGCTGCCACAATAGCCTGCTTCATAAATTTTTCTATTTGATTTCCAGCAACTCCATATCAAACTTCAGTACAGCATTTTCCCTGATCAATTCGCCTCTTCCCTGCAAGCCGTATGCAAGACCAGATGGAATGTAAACCGTCATTTTAGCTCCCGTGTTCATAAGCGAAATCACTTCTTCCCAGCCGACTATGACCTGGCGATAGCCCAGTACAATTTCAAGTGGCTCATACGGTCTGCGCTGTTCGCTGAAAACGTTGTTTGCCTTTGCCACCGACTCGATGCTGCTGTCGAAACAACGGCCATCCAATAAAAAACCAGTGTAGTTTACTTTTACAGTCTGGCCTTGTGTGGGCATGTTGCCTTTGCCCTGCTTCACAACCACGTAGCGTATGCCCGAAGCAGTTTGCTGTGCGGAAATGGATTTTTCTTTCAGGTGACTTACAATAAGTGCTGTGTCGATGGCCAATTGCTCTTGCTGCTTGATGGCTTCCTTCTCGTTCATCTTGGCCATCATATCGCTTTGCAGTTTTTGCGCATCTTCTTCCGAGATCACATCGGTTACACCAATTTGAAATGTGAACAACCCTGCCGGATCAACCCCCGGAGGAGGCAATGACTTGAATGTTTTTTCAAACAACTCTTTTCCTGCCACTTGAAAAGTTACGCTGTCACCTTTAGTCAGTGTCTGAAAAACCTCCAGCACCACATCGCCTTGAGGAACCGTGTCTTGCCGTTGCACCATAGTTGGGAAATCGCCTTTGCGGCTATCGCTCCACACCGAGTCCTTGGAATCTTTGAACACCATGGTAAGCACTAATATTTGCCCGGAGGCTGGCACCACACCATCCCCCTCGCGCACCAAATTATACTTATATCCCGACTTGGTTTCTTTGGTGGATGAACAGGCTCCACAAAACATGGCCACAAGAACTACCGCTGCAATTGACTTTTTCATTTTGTTTATTTTGATAGGTTGGTTTAATCTTTATTTAATTGAACTTTATACTCTGGTAAAATCTCTAGAAATTTTTTAAGTGTGTTCTCCAAGGTAAGTTTGCTTTGCCCGCCCGATGCATTTCTATGGCCACCACCCTCAAAATGTTTTCGAGCCAGGTCGTTAACCGAAAAATCGCCCAAAGAACGGAACGATAATTTTATTTCCTCTTTGCGATCGTACATCATCACCGAAAGTTTTACATCTTTTATAGAGAGCCCGTAGTTCACCAGCCCTTCGGTGTCTCCGGTTTGCACATCATATTTTTTTAGTTCGTCCTGGCTCAAAGTCATGTAAGCCGTTCGGTATTCAGGCAACACCACCAATTTCTGGCTCAGCACAAATCCCGTAAGGCGGAGACGCTCAACAGTGCTGGTGTCATAAATCTGCCGGGCGGTTTCATGCGGGTCGGCACCTAGGCCAACCAATTCCGAGGCAATCAAAAATTCTTGTTTACGCGTGTTGTTGTGCCTGAAGCCCCCTGTGTCGGTCATCAATCCGGCATAAAGACAAGTTGCTATTTCGCGGGTGATCAACTGCTTCTCGCCCATCTCTTCAATCAATTCAAAAATTAGCCCTGCCGTGGAAGCGGAAGCGGTGCTCCATTGTTCGAACTCCGCAAATTTTTCGGGCTCCAGATGGTGATCGATCAATACTTTTGTGGCCGTTGCCTTGCGGATCATATCACCCAGGCTGTTGATGCGGCTGAGGTTTGAAAAATCGAGGCAAAAAACAATTTCAGAATCGCGGATCAATTGACTTGCCTTTTGTTCGATCTCCGGCTTTTCGTTGGAAAGTGCCAGCACCGATTCATTGCCTGGCATCCAGGCCAGAAAATCGGGGTAGTTGCTGGGTGTGATCACCGAAACCGAATGGCCTTTGCTTTTTAAAAATCCAGCCAGCCCCAACGAAGAGCCCAGTGCATCGGCATCGGGCTTGAAATGAGTGACGATAACCACCCGCTTGGGCGAGCTGATCAGCGACTTGAAGGCATGGAGATTTTTCATCAAGGGGGCAAAAATAATGAATGATTCATTCACGGTTTGCCTATTTTTCAATTTGATGACGGTATTTATATCAGTTATATATGTGTGCAAAGCCAATTTCAACTGTTTATGAAACTATTAGTGGACATTAAAGACGATAAAGCGGCTTTTTTTATGGAGTTGCTCAAAAGTTTTCCTTATGTGAAAACAACCCTTACCCCTTACAAGGCCGAGGTTTTGGCTGGTATAAAAGAAGCCGTTGAAGAGATGAAATTAATCAAATCGGGAAAGCAGGTTTAGCTTGGACTTAGTAAGTCCTTGTGTGGAAGTGATTTTGGAAATCTTACTCGCGCAGATTCCAACAGAGTAGG
>JANOQB010000299.1:0-3888 GCA_031422215.1 Cytophagales bacterium
GAAACATCGGAGTTGAACAAACTGATACAAGCGGCCTTCTTTGAACAAAACAAACTTTTCATTGATGCCATCACGGCCTATGAAGAAGTTATCAAAATGGCCCCTGATAATATCTCTTACAAAGAATCGTACGAAGAATTCTTGTTGAGGAATAAATTAAAAACGCAAGCGCAGAAATAAGGCTTGTATGCCAATTAATAAAGACCCCGCCCGTTGCGGGGTTTTTTTATGCTGATCTTCAATCTGGGTGCATTTCAAAATGGTATGCTCTTGCTGAAATGGTGAGTCAATTTGAAATGCACCCTCATATCTTGTAAGGCAATTAAATTCCTCTAATTTTGTACACTAACCTTTCATGCTATGAGTGTATTAGTTAATAAAAACTCCCGAGTTATTGTCCAAGGCTTCACTGGTTCCGAAGGCTCCTTTCACGCAGGCCAAATGATTGAATACGGTACCAATGTAGTGGGCGGTGTTACACCCGGCAAAGGAGGGCAAATCCATTTGGGCCGTCCGGTTTTCAATACGGTGAAAGAAGCGGTGGAAAAAACAGGTGCCGATGTGTCTATCATCTTTGTGCCCCCGGCATTTGCTGCCGATTCGATCATGGAAGCTGCAGAAGGAGGTATAAAAGTTATAGTGGCCATCACCGAAGGGATACCGATCAAGGACATGATGATTGCCAAAAAATATGTTAAGGAAAAGAAAGCCACGTTGATTGGGCCCAACTGCCCCGGAGTGATCACACCCGGTGAAGCCAAGGTGGGCATCATGCCTGGGTTTGTATTTAAAAAAGGCAGGATAGGTATTGTTTCAAAATCAGGAACGCTGACCTACGAAGCGGCAGACCAAATTGTGAAAGCAGGATTGGGCGTTTCCACGGCCATCGGCATTGGAGGAGATCCCATCATAGGAACACCTACCAAAGATGCCGTTGAGCTTTTGATGAATGACCCCGAAACAGACGCCATTGTTATGATCGGTGAAATTGGCGGCAACTATGAACCGGTTGCCGCGCGCTGGATAAAAGAAAACGGCAACAAAAAACCTGTGGTAGGATTTATCGCTGGGCAAACTGCACCTCCAGGAAGAAGGATGGGCCATGCCGGGGCAATTATTGGCGGTGCCGATGATACAGCCGAAGCTAAAATGAAAATCATGCGTGCCTGCGGCATCCATGTGGTGGAATCTCCAGCATTGATCGGTGATACCATGCTAAAGGCTTTGGGAAAATAATTTTCACTGCTTATCAAAACCAAAAAAGGGGAGCAACTCCCCTTTCTTTATTTTTGCCTGATCATCACAGCCCCTCGGTGATGTGAAAATACTTTTTGAGTTTTTCAGCACCCCTTCCGTCCATCATCATCACTAAGTAGTCGTTCGCCTCTATCTTCACCGAACTCTCGGGGTTTTTATGAAACTTGCGCCCTTCACCATTTACCTTCACAATGCCAACCAAAATGATATTGCACGTCTTCTTCAAATCGAAAAAAGCCTTTTCATAAAAGGTGCCAACAAACGGGTTGTCTTTATTGATCTGTACTTGTTTTATGTCATACGCGGTTTCATCGTGCGCGTAGGCAATGATCTCTTCACTGAACAGGGCCACGTCTGGTTCGTAAATGTAGCTCGCCATCAGCTTGGCAGAAATTTCGTTCTTGCAAATGGTGTAAGTAACACCTGCATTTTGAAAAGTGCTTTTCAGGTTTCCGTTGTCAAGGGTCACTACGTAATTCAGTTTTGAAAAATTCTTGATCAGATTGATCACATAAACCAATTTCTCGGTGTCATCGTTGAGGTTTACAAAAACGATGGAGGCATCGCGGATGTTGGATTTTTCCAGCATCTCCAGATTATTGTAATCGGTATAAAGGGTATATACCTGATCGGAATTATAAAACTCTCGAATGATGTCGATGGAGGCGCGCTCTTTGGTGATCACAGCCACGCGCTTGCCTGCAGCAATCAGGTGGCTCATTACCGATTGACCAAAATCGTTCCACCCAATCATGACCACATGATTCTTAAAATCTGTTCCGCTTAAACCCATGGCTCGTTGTTCTTTTAGTGTGCTCATAAAATTAGCAATCTGTCCTATAATAAAACCATATACGCCCAAACTTGACAACATGGTTACAAACCCAATCACCCTGCCCCAATAAGTAACTGGATAAACATCCCCGTATCCTACCGTGGTTATGGTTGCCACCACATACCACAATCCGTCCTGCCACGAAACCAATTCTGCACCTGGCACATCCGACTCAATAGTATGCAATAAGACTATGATCACTCCATAGAAAACAAATAAACCGATAAGAGAAAAAATAAGGTTTCTATAGGTTGGCTTCTTCACTTTCTTAAGAGTATAATTCCGAGTCAAAATAATAAGAAAGTCACAGGTTTCATAAAAGCACGATCAATTATCAGGAAAATCGCTTCAATGGAAACCTGAATTATATTTTGGTTCTATGAAGTTTGGCGTGGGTTAGGAGTTGCCACGACCTTTAGGTCGTGGGTCAATTGAGTAAAGATGAAGTCGGCTTCCTGCCCGTTCCGGCAGGCGGGTAGCCGAATGGTTGAAAGAATGTCTTAGAATTGGCAATAGTAAAGATTCAATTGAGGCTAAAGCCCTTGCGGTTTACCTACCAATAACCATGACCTGAAGCCTGCCTGTCCGGTAGGCAGGGTCGGGCAATTGAAACGCCAGCTTTGCCATTTACCTCAAATGTCATCAGCCAAAATCTCTATTGACATTCTTAAAAGCGATTTCCTTGGGATCAATTCTAAGAGAGATCGCTTCAATGGAAACCTGAATTATATTTTTCTCGCTTAAAGAAAATGTGGAGCAGTTCAATGGGCAATGATCCTAAACTCAAGCGGTTTTAATTGCAGATCAATTGTCAACATCCCAAGTTTCGTCCTCTATCAATTGAAGAGAGTCGGGCAGGTGCTTGCTGCAATCAAGGGTCATATCCAGCCCGCTGGTTGGCCTTTTGAATTGGCCTTTGGTTATTCCCGTTGCAGGGTCTGCATAAAGCTTCAGCATATATTTGGCCCATATGGGGCGCGCACTTTTGCCGCCTTGCCCGAATGTCCACGAGGGAAAATGAACAGCACGCTCATCACCTCCCACCCATGCTCCCGACACGAGGTCGTGTGTGAGGCCAATGTACCAACCATCGGATGCATTGTTGGTGGTTCCGGTTTTTCCTCCCACTTCATTGTCGGTGCGAAGCTCTCTGGGAAGCCCCATCGATGTGCCCCCTTCTTCTTCGGTGCCACCGCGCAACATGTAAATCATTTTATAGGCCGTCTGATCGTTGATTGCTTCACGGGTTTTTGGAACAAAATTCTCTATCACATTTCCATTCTTATCTTCAATGCGCGTGAGAAAAATAGGCTGTGTGCTGATGCCCCCGTTTACAAACGTGCAGTATGCCCCCACCATTTCAAACAACGAAACATCGCTTACACCTAAGCAGAGTGAGGGCACCGCGTCCAACGGGCTTTCAATGCCGCACCGGTGTGCAAACTCAACCACGTTTTCTTCTTTCAGTGCCTGCATCATTTGCGCGGTGATGGAGTTGAGCGATTGGGCCATTGCCTGCCGTATGGTAAACGTTTTTCCGCTGCCCCGTGTGCCATCCGCATTGGGCGGATACCACGATGGTTGACCGGGAATGCTAAACTGTGGAGCAATATCCTTCATGGGATGACAGGGCGAATAGCCATTTTCCATAGCCAACCCATACACAAACGGTTTAAAGGTTGAGCCCGCCTGGCGCTTGCTCTGCATCACGTGATCGAACTTAAAATACTTGTGGTTGGTGCCGCCCACCCACGCTTTGATATGGCCCGTGTAAGGATCCATCGACATAAAACCAG
>JANOQB010000300.1:0-31148 GCA_031422215.1 Cytophagales bacterium
CGGTTGGGGCTAAGTTGAAATCTATTTATCTGGAATAGGCACCGATGGATGGGATGTATTCAAAGATAACCCCATGATCATTGGCTCCTCCAAACGAAGTTATCCCATACAGTTTCCCATTGGAGGACTGCATAAGGCTACCAACAGGTTTGTTTCCACTTCCCCCCAAATTGAAATTTCTCTTTCGGGTATATGTAAGGCCAACAGGATCATATTCAAACAGGACACCAATATTATTGGAGCCTCCAATGCCCGTTACTCCATAAAACTTTCCGCTGAATAAGGTAAGGCTGCCATCCGGGTTGGCTCCATTTGTTCCGTTGAAATCAATTTTCTTGGTATAAGTATCAGTGGCCGGGTCGTACTCAAACAATACTCCTTTGTCGCTAACCCCGCCACCGTATGTCATGCCAAACAATGTATTGGTAATGATATTTTCTGTAAGTCCTCCTTTCGGATTGGCTCCGTTTGCTGCTCCCGAAAAATCCAACTCTTTGTTATACGTATTGGTAATGGGATCATACTCAAACAATACACCCACACCAGTCGCCCCGCCTGCCGAAGTCATCCCATACAATTTGCCATTGGATGCACGCAGCAAACTTCCGTAAGGAAATGCCCCGCTTGTTCCGTTGAAATCAACTTTCTTAGTGTGGGTATTGGTAGCCGGGTCGTATTCAAACAATACGCCTGCGCTATTGGCCCCGCCTTCATACGTTGCTCCGTAAAGCTTTCCTTCAGCAATCGTGAGGTCACTTCTAGGGCTAGCACCATTGGCAGTAACAAAATCAAATTTGTTGATAAATGTATTTGTGCCCGGGTCGTATTCAAACAAAATGCCCACACTATTTGCGCCACCGCCAGAGGTTGTTCCATACAACTTCCCATTGGTGAATAGGACAAGACTTGCCAGAGGGTAAGCACCTTTGATAAGCCCATCAAAACTTAATTTCCTTACATAGCTATTGGTAGCCGGGTCGTATTCAAATAATACACCCATGTCATTGCTTCCGCCTTGGGTGGTCATCCCGTAGAGTTTACCATTGGGGGCTTCCGTCAGTTGGCTATGTTCGGGCCTTGCCCCAGAAAAAGTTGCTGTAAAACTTCTTTGCACGGACAAGCTGGTGCCGTCTGCATTGGTTTTGAAAATTGTGCCGATAAAATCAGCCCCACCGGCATGGGTCATTCCCCAAAGTTCGTTTTGCGCCCAGCCTTTTTGGGTATCAGCGATCAGACAGGAAACAAAGAAAAGCAAAAGCGACTTTTTCATGCCAATGGTTATTTATGTTTCCGGATAGAAAAAATGTTCCTTATCAAATATAAGAAATATTGATCTTTTGAAGTTAGGTACTTTTCTAGGGGGGTGCTTGACAAATTGCACGGGAATAAAAAAAAGCACTATCCTATCATCAGAAACCAAATCCCGGGGAAATATCAAAACCGTGAACCGACCTTATTGTTCACGAGCTGCCATCGTTCAGTTAAACACCGAATCAATTGCACTGAAATTGCTAAAAGGAGATTTGGCAAAAGTGCAAAACAGATTTCGAATAAATTGAAGGATTTGATTCTCCAACCTTTACAAAAATAAATGTGTCTATGCATTGGTTTCCTGGCATGTAAGGATTTTCGCATATAAAAATTGGTATCAAAAATAATTTTGTATATTCAAATTCCGTTAGATGGTCAACCCTTTCAAACCATGAGAAAATTAACCCTCACCCTCCTCCTTGCCACAGTGGCAATGATTTGCTTTCAGTGTGATCCATTTGAAAAAATGAATGCCGTAGAAACTAAACTGGAACTTCCTGAAACCCCATTTTCATATAATGTTTCAGGCACTACCGACCACCTGCCCACGCTGGGCAGGGTCTTGTTTTATGACCCGCGCATGTCGCTCAACAACAGCGTGTCGTGCGCCAGTTGCCATAAGCAGTCACTTGCTTTTTCCGACAATGCAAAATTTAGCAGAGGCTTTGAAAACAAGATCACCACACGCAACTCGATGCCCATCCAAAACATAATTTCAAATGTATTTGGTACTACAATTGTGAAACCCGATTCTGTAAAGAAGGAACCAAACACCAACCCAACACCCAACCAACCCGCAGGCTACCTGCCCGGTGTGGAATTGCCAATTGTGGAAACCGCTCCGGGTGTGTTCACAATCGCTCCAAGCTCTTTGTTTTGGGATGGCCGCGAAAGTGAACTTGAGGTGATGGTAACAAAGCCCATCATCAACCACATTGAAATGGGCGTGCATGATCTTGAGACTCTTGCCAAAAAACTTTCGGCCATACCCGAATACAAAACGTTGTTTACCAATGCCTTTGGCAAAGAAGAATTTACCAGCCGAAATATTTCACTCGGTCTGAGTGCGTTTCTGTTGAGCATACGCTCCACACATTCCAAGTTTGATAAGTCCGTTTTGCCAATCAGTAGTAGCTCTTTTATAAATATTGATCACCAGCAACTATCAGCCACCGAAGAGTTGGGCCGACAATTGTTTTTCAACAAGTTCAACTGCAACACCTGCCATGAGGCCAATGGCTTTGCCGATATTGGATTGGATGGCGTATTAAAGGACCAGGGCATGTCTTCAGTTACCGGAAACCCCAAGGATGCAGGAAAGTTTAAGATACCTTCGTTGCGCAACGTGGAACTCACCGGGCCTTATATGCACGATGGCCGCTTTAAAACGTTGGAAGAAGTAATAGATCATTACAGCAACGGAATTGCCAACAGTGCCAACTTGGACAGCCGGCTAAAGGGTGCCGATGGAAGGGCCAAACAAATGAATATTTCTGCGTTGGAGAAAAAATCCATCGTTGCTTTTTTGAACACGCTCACCGATCGGGAAATGATAAGCGACCCTAAGCTGTCAAACCCGTTCAAGGCCAAGTGATATTTTTAGGGATAACTTCACATCATCCGTAATTTTTTAATCCTGTTAAACTAAGAATATGAAGCAGCTGCTTTACGTTGTTGTTATTGCCGTTTTGCCAATGACCGCCAAAGGTCAGGGCACTTTTGAAAAGGGATATTTCATCGACACAGAAAATCAAAAAACCGAGTGCTATATAAAGATTGAGGACTGGAGCACTCAACCCACTTTGACCTACATGGCAAGTTGGAAAGATGCAGTGAAAACCGCACCGCTAAAAGGGATAAAGGAATTTGGCATTGTCAACTATATCAAAATGGTGAAGGCAAAAGTTAGCATTGATATTTCGGGTGATGAGGGACATTTGTTGAGCTATCAGCAGGAGCCAGAGTGGATAACAGAAGACTTGTTTTTAAAAATACTGGTAGAAGGAAAAGTCACCCTCTATGCCTATGAGGCAGAAGGATTGAAAAGGTATTTTTTCAACACGGCCCCTGATTCCATTGAGCAACTTGTTTTTAAAAAATACAAAACTGCAGAGGGCATATTGAGTAATAATTCTTATCAGACAACTTTGCTTGACCGTGTAAACTGCATAGACAGCACAACCGCCTACTTCAAAAAATTGAGGTACACCAAGGCCGATCTTGTCAGGCATTTCACAAACACGAACACCTGCGAAGGCGCAGCATTTAAGACTTATGAAATGCCATCGAAAATGGTGGTGGCCGAGAAGACTGAACCGGTGGAGGAAATAGTTTCGCGGTCGCCCGATATCGATGTTCAAAGTACCGGGAAATCAACTTCGCGAAGTGTTCAGTACATAAGTATTGAAGTAAACCAGTTGGTGCGGCAACTTTTTAATTTCGGTGGGAACGATAACATTTTTAGCAACCCGTATGTCCTTCAGTATTCCTTCAATGGAAGAAAAACCGGCAGGGGAATGAGCATGGGCCTTACATACAGCAAAACCTCATTCACGGACAATACCAATTTAGGATCACCTCGCGACACAAAAAACCGTAGTATTTTTTTTAGGATAGGAACAGACCGAAAGGTAGCGTGGGGAAAAAAGTGGACGGGGGTATTTGGACTTGATCTATTGCTTAGCAGCACCAAAGAAATAACAACCACAAATCAATTGGGTGGAAACATACTGATTGAATCAAACACAGGTGGGTGGGGAATAGGCCCACGGTTTGGCCTCATGTTCCACCTTAGCGAAAAAGTTTTTCTTGGCACCGAAGCAACATTCTACTATCAAGCATTTAACGAAAACACATTTCAAAACGGGTTTGGGGCAAATACGAACCAGCGGAATACAAATTTTAGTCTGACCCCACCCTTTTCCATGTATTTGATAATAAAATTGAGGGAGTAGAACTTCGCCATACCTCAGAAAGATTTGTCCCCTCGCCTGGAATGACATTTCAATTCAGAACACTCCAACTGCTTTCTATGTACGTCATCGCGGCCATGTTAAAAGGTTTCAATAAGGTACTAAGCCTATATGAGCCGCGATCCCAGTAATCTTGCCGTTAGAATCTCACTCACTCCTCAACGATTTCACCGGATCGCTAGAAGCGGCCTTGAACGATTGAAAGCTCATGGTGAGCCATGCGATAAGGAATGCAGCCAATCCCGCAAAGGCAAATAAGTCAACACCAATTTCTGTTTTGTATGTGTAATCTTTCAGCCACCAGGTTATTCCATACAAGGCCACCGGAACAGCCAACACAAATGCGATAAGCACCAGCTTGCCAAAATCTTTCGATAGCATGATAACAATGCCCGTTACGCTTGCGCCCAACACCTTTCTTATCCCAATTTCTTTGGTGCGCTGCTCGGCCGTGAAAGCGGTAAGAGCAAACAAGCCGAGGCATGCAATCAAAACCGCAAGCCCCGAAAATATCCCAAAGATTTTGGCCAGCCGTGTTTCGGCAGCGTACATATTGCCAAAGCGCTGATCCAAAAAATAGTAGGTGAACGGCTGGCCAGGGGCCATCTCTTTCCATTTGGCTTCTATCATCGAAATAATCTCCTGCGAGTTTTGCGATTGAAACCGGAAGGAGATAATCCCATTCGGTTTATCGCTCAGGAAAATCATAACAGGCGAAACATTTTGTTTGAGCGATTCGAAATGGAAATTTTCCACAACGCCCACCACGGTGAGCGAGCGCAGATTATTTTTGTCGGGGGCATCATTCTCACCATCTCCAAACGTTTGGATTTTACTGCCAATGATGCTTCCAGAAAAATTGAAGGCTTTTGCCGCAGTTTCATTGAGGATGACGGCCGATGAATCGGATGGGAAATCCAGCGAGAAATCGCGGCCATCTTTTATTGTCATGCCCAATGTTTTGATGTAGTCATGATCCACGCCCCAGTTTTGAAGGCTCACCATGTTTTCCTGCACAGCCCCTTTGCCTTCGGCCCACCAAGGGGTGTCGCTGCGCCACGTGCCATCCACCGGCAGGTAGCCAGAAATGGTTGCGTTCAAAATTTTGTTGTTGCGTTTGATCTCGTCTTTAAAAATCTGCCGTTTATCGCCCAGCGCATACGAGTCGTCAATCATGATCACCTGGTCTTTGTTGAACCCTAACTTTTTATTCTGGATGTAGTTCAACTGTTTGAACACCGCTATCGTGCCGATCACCAACAGGATGGAAACAGTAAATTGGAACACCACCAATGAGCTGCGGATGAAGCCGCTCTTCATGCCCAATGCAACGTTTCCTTTCAACACACTTACTGGCTTAAAGGCAGAAAGAAAAAACGCAGGGTAAATACCGGCCATCAACCCAACTAGCAAAGCTGCCAATACCAATAAGCCATACATGTTTACTTCTTTAAACGGAATAAAAAGTTCGCGCCCCGACAGTTGGTTGAACAAGGGCAACAACACATAGGCAAGGCCAACAGCAAGCACAAAGGAAAATATGCTCAACAAAGTTGACTCTGCTAAAAATTGCCCAATCAAGTGCGAACGGAACGAGCCCATCACTTTTCTGATACCCACTTCTTTGGAACGGTTGGCCGAGCGGGCAGTGGACAGGTTCATAAAATTTATGCAGGCAAGCAACAGGATGAACACCGCAATGGCCGCAAACAGGTAGATGTACTTGATGTCGAAATTGGGTTCAAACTCGCCCATGAGGGAACTCATCATGTGTATATCGGTCAGTGGCTGCAGTGTGTATTCAATTTTGTTTCCGGCTTGCTTAAATTTTTCGGGAGAAAAATCGTTGCCCAACATTTGTATGGCCTGTGGCATAACATTTTTAAGCACCAGATCCGGAAATTTCTTTTCCAGATCCAACGCACTGCTGCCTTCCCGCAAAAGCATATAAGTTTGAAAATTGTTGCTGAACCAGATGGGGGTTTTGGCTTCTTCCAGGCCTTCCATGGCAATCAGTATATCAAAGTGAAAATGACTATTGACTGGTATGTTTTGATAGATGGCTGTGATTTTTGTGTTCATCTTGTTGTCCAAAATCAACATTTGCCCAAGCGCATTTTCGTTGGGGAAAAATTTTTGGGCAATGCTTTCGCTGATGGCGATGGAGTTGGGTTCGGCCAATGCGGTCTCTGGGTTTCCGGCAATCAGTGGCACACTAAAGATTTTGAAAAAATCTTTGTCGGCCCAAATCACTTTCTCCTCTTTGATGTTCTCGGTGGTGCGCTTCACCAAATAGGAACCACGCTCGCGAAAACGGATGGCGGCTTCTACTTCTGGATAATCGGCAACCAACTTGGCAGCCATGGGTGCCGGGCCGTAGGTCATGGTATAGTGGTTGCCCCCGAATTGGATTTCGCTTTTAAGACGATAAATGCGGTCGGCATTGGCGTAGTGCTTGTCGTAGCCTACTTCATTAAAAACAAAAAGCAAGATGATGAAGCAAACAGCCACACCAATGGAAAGCCCTGCCACATTGATGAACGAATAGAAACTGTGCTTGCGCAAATTGCGGATGGCAACCGTGAAATAATTTTTTAACATGGTTTTGGATTTTTTTTCTGATTGACAATTTCTTTGGTATTTTTTGTAAACCGCGCGGGAAGCCCCAGCGATTTCAATGGTGATGTAAACACTAAGACGCCTTCAGCTGATTGGAGGTTGCAGATTCTCAATCATTTTTAGGTAATTTTACGGTCTATGAAAAAGACCTACTTGTTTGTTGCCTTGTTTGCGGTGTGGTGTCTTGCCAGTGCCATGTGGTTTATGTTTTGGGTAAAAGGGCTGAGCCCAAACCCGGCCAATATAAACCCACACGAATCGGCATGGGCCATTGCCGAAATCCTTATAATGTCATTGGTGTCGCTCTTGTTGGGCTTTGCCATTGCCTGGTACCTGCGCCAGGATATGTTGGTGAAACAGCAGGAGGAAATACAAAGCCTCCACTCAGAAAAAATGTCGTGGAAGGAAGAAGCCAATGGTTTGCAGAGGCAGGCTGAGAAGGCAGAAAATACGCTGGCCCGTGCACGTGAAACTTTTCGCGATGATTTTTCTACTGCTTCACGCGAAAAAGAGAAGCTGCAAGCTGAGGTGGAAAGTGGAAGACAAGAAGCAACACGGTTGAAAGAGGAATTGCTTTCGGCCCAGGCGGCATTGCAAAATCTGCAGCAGTCAACTGCGCAATTGGAAAGGACACTTAACAACGAGCAACGTTCAAAGCACGAACTGGAAGTTGACCTTGAGGCAGTTCGCACTAAAAATGAAACCAAAGAAGCCGAGCAAACAACTATTTTCAGCAACCGGATTTTTGCCGCTCAAATTGAAAAAGATGACATTGACGACCTGAAAGAAATAATTGGCATCGGCCCGGTGATAGAGAAGAAACTGAACATATTGGGCATTGTAAGCTTCAAGCAAGTAAGCGAGTTTACCGATGAAGCCGTTGATGAGATTACCCAAACATTGAAATTTTTTCCTGGCCGCATCAAGCGCGACCGCTGGGTGAAGCAGGCTTATGAGTTCCATCAGCAAAAATTAAAAAGCGCATCTGTAAACTGACGGGTTCAACAACCGATTTTATTCACTCTTGCTTCGTGCCGCCCACCTTCAAAATGGGAGTGAAGGAATTTATCTAAAATCTTTTCTGCTAAGTCAAGCGGTATATGTCTTGCCGGAATGCAAAGTATGTTTGCATTATTGTGTGTTCGTGCCAACTCTGCCAATTCTTCTTTCCAACAAATGGCTGCGCGTATGCCTTGATGTTTATTGGCGGTGATGGCTACCCCATTGGCACTGCCACAAACCAATAAGCCTAAATCAAATTCTTTTTTTTCTACTGCCGTTGCCACGGGATGCGCAAAGTCGGGATAATCGGCAGAGTCAGTATTGTAGGTGCCGAAGTCTTTGGTGATGTATCCTTTTTTATCGAGCCATTTTTTCAAAAACTCTTTGTATTCAAACCCGGCATGGTCGGCTCCGATGGCTATCTTTTCCATGGTCTTATGTTAGTTTGGATGTATGTGCTCAAAATTTTTCAGAAAGAATTCATTTAGCGACTACTTCATCTCGCTTGCTGTTCGGCACGAAGTTCGGCCTCTTCTTCTTTTCGTTTTCTTCTTTGAACTACCGAAGAAATATAAATGCTGACCTCAAAAAGGAAATATAAAGGTAACGATATCACCGCTAAGCTAAAGGGGTCTCCGGAAGGTGTGATGACGGAACCCAATATCAAGATCACCACAATGGAATGCTTACGGTACTTTCGCATCAGTTGTGGGGTGACAATGCCAACCTTGGAGAGGAAATAAATAACCATGGGGAACTGAAACAGAAGACCGCAGCCTAAAATCAATCCGGAGATAGTTGATACGTAGGAGGTGATATCAAACTCGTTTACGATCATGTCGCTGATGGAGTACGTTGCCAAAAACCAGATGGTGGTTGGGCATAGAACATAATAGCCAAAAAGGATTCCGGTTATAAAAAGAAACGATACGGCAAAGACTGCTCCCTTAGAATATTTTACTTCTTTTGTTTGAAGCCCCGGTTTCACAAACCGCCATACTTCCCAAGCTACGTAAGGGAATGCCACGATCAAGCCAATAACAAAGGAAGCGGTGAGCGACATCATAAACTGCCCGGTCATGTTGCGGCTTTGGATTTTGAAGGGCAGATCGGTTACACAGAGTTCGCTCAACCCGAATACCTCGCCCAATTGGCACATGTATTTGAATGTTGGAAAATCAATCTTGGCAGGCGCGAATATTATATAATCAAAAATCTCTTTGATAAAGACAAATGACGCAATCATTGCCACGAAGATCGCAGACACCGCCCGCACCACATGCCACCTCAGTTCTTCCAGGTGATCGAGGAATGCCATTTCTTTTTCTTCAGCCATAATAGGGTTCTGCAAATAAGATTGTAAAAGATAAACTATGTTTTTATGTTTGAAGATGATAAGTTCTATGGGTGCATTTCAAAACGTCTTACCATTCTTCGTGACCTCCAAGGTTTTTAAAAACCTTGGAGGTCACGAAGAAAATTCGGTTTATGCGTAACATCAGATACTAAGAGAACAAAGGAAACCTCTTCATCAAGGTGTTCACTTTGCGCTTCACCGATTTCAAATGTTTTGCGTCTTCCGGTTTGCCCAATGCTTCATCTATCAGGTCAACTACTTTCACCACATCCTTTTCCATAAGGCCACGCGTAGTGATGGCAGGTGTGCCTATGCGCATGCCCGAGGTGACCATCGGTGATTGCGTATCGAACGGCACCATGTTTTTGTTGATGGTAATATCGGCTTGTATCAACGATTCTTCGGCAATCTTTCCCGTTAAATTTTTAGAGCGAAGGTCAATCAACATTAAATGATTATCCGTGCCGCCCGAAATAATTTTATAACCCTTGGCAGCAAAGGCATCGGCCATTGCTTTTGCGTTTTTTGCCACTTGCACAATGTAGCTGAGATATTCATCACTTAACGCTTCTTCGAAGGCAATGGCCTTGGCAGCGATCACATGCTCCAATGGGCCACCTTGTGTGCCGGGGAAAACGCCCGAATCCAATACGGACGACATTTTGCGCAGTTCCCCTTTAGGCGTCTTTAAACCAAACGGGTTATCGAAATTTTTTCCTACCAAAATCAAACCGCCACGAGGGCCGCGAAGGGTTTTATGCGTGGTGGTAGTCACGATGTGGCAATGCTCCATGGGGTCGTTGAGCAAGCCACGGGCAATGAGCCCTGCGGGATGGGAGATATCAGCCAGTAATAATGCACCTACGCTATCGGCAGCTTCGCGCAATTTTTTATAATCCCAATCGCGGCTGTAGGCTGATGCCCCGCAGATGATCATCTTTGGTTTTTCGCGCTGGGCTGTTTCAAGAATTTTATTGAAATCAATCAACCCGGTTTCCTGCTCTACCCCATAAAACGATGGCTTGTATAATTTGCCCGAGAAGTTGACAGGTGAGCCGTGCGTAAGGTGGCCGCCATGCGAAAGATCGAAGCCTAAAATTTTATCACCGGGTTTTAAGCAGGCAAGCATCACCGCTGCGTTGGCTTGCGCACCCGAGTGCGGCTGCACATTGGCCCACTCGGCCCCAAACAATTTTTTTATGCGGTCGATGGCCAACTGTTCTACTTCGTCAACCACCTCGCAGCCTCCATAGTAGCGCTTGCCCGGCAGGCCTTCGGCATATTTGTTGGTGAGCACCGAGCCTTGCGCTTTCATCACCTGCTGCGACACAAAATTTTCGGAGGCTATCAACTCAATGCCATGCTCTTGCCGTTGCTTTTCCTTTTCAATGAGGTCAAAAACTACTTTGTCCCGCTTCATGGTGGATGACTTTAATTAAGGAGGCAAAAATAGATATTCTGAAGAACATGGGCTGTAATTAAATCAGGAGAATTTAACCTTGCCTATAAAACACCTTTGTTGCCTATTAAAGGAATTCATATTACCTTATGGTATTAAAACCTAACTACCATGAAAACCTTCAGGCCCCTCCTACGCAAAACAATAATCTGGGTCAATATCACATCCATCGTATTTTTCCTGTTTGCCTTCCAAAGTTGTGGAGAAGATGAGGTAACGAGTTGCACCGGATGTCCTGCTTCAACTCCTTATTCTGTGGCCGGCTCGGGTAAGTGCTATGCTACCTTGGCCGATTGCCAGACTGCGTTGGGTTCCGGTTGTGTGATTTGTCGGTGAGTCGATGATAGTGAAAATACCCTGAAAAGGGTATTGTCCAGCTATACTAAAAGGGATTAGTTTTAGGGTGTAATAAAAACGAAACCATACTACTATGAAAATCTTCAAACCACTCACCAAAAAAATAATCTGGATCAATGCAGCATCAATTTTATTTTTTCTCTTTGCTCTTCAGAGTTGTGAAGACACTACGGTAACAAGTTGCACAGGGTGCCCAGCCTCTTCTCCTTACTCAACTTCGGGTTCCTCTTCTTGCTATGCCACACTTTCCGATTGCCAGTCCAATTTAGGTTTTGGCTGTTCGTATTGCCGATAGGATTGGCAAATCCGGTTTATCATTTCAATATCCCCAAGTAGGCACTCCACGGACCTACTTCATCCTTATATTGCTTTGCCATTACCCGGCAGATTTGTGAAATGTGGTTCAGGTCGTGTACCATCCAAGTGGCTATCAATTGCTTTAGGGTTACCGCCCCGAAAGCTGGGTGCTTGCCTACCTTTTCTAAATCAGCCTCTGTTATTTCCATTGAGCGCAGATGCTGGATATTTTGCTTGCGCAGTATTTTAAATTCATCTAAAAGTTGCTTTAATGTTTTACCCTCGCTTTCGCGGAATTGCGCGAAACGATCGAAAGGTTCAAAAGATTTATCGGCATTGGGGGAGAGAATAATCACAGCCCGGGGAATCCAGTCCGTTTTTTCACCATGGATCAAATGCCCCACAATATTATATGGACTCCACGTTTCTGCGCCCTCATTGTTTTGTATCCATTCTTCCGAAAGGCCAATGAGCAAGTTTTTTAATACAAGGGGTTTGCCCCAAAATTTCTATGGATTGATCCAAGTTAAATTGCATAGTGGTAGGTAGTTGATGCTTGGTAAGAATGCGTGAAAGGCGCCAATAGTCAAAACAGAATTCTATTTACAAATCACTTTTCAGTTGCTTTCCTAATCGCTTCTTCTACAATTTTTTTGGCCAATTCATTTGCAGTGGGTGCAGCGCTTTCATATTCGTAAAAAGGTTTATCACCTTTAAAGACTCTCACCTTCACCGTAAGCTGATTTTCTTTTTGCACGTATCGGCCACGCAGCGTAAAGCCATCCTGAAATTTTCGGGTATCGCTAAAGTCCAATTGGCCAGAACCACCGCCTGCTTTTATTTTCAGCTCCGAGTCCACTTCGGTTGATAGGTCGGCCACATCAAAGAGTTGCGTTTCTTCCTGAAACTCGCTGCGTATGAAAACGGGCTTTGGCTGTGACAGGATTATTTTGTTGCGCTCGGCTTCAAGCAATTTCCCTATATCAAAGCTGGATGCCTCCGAAGGAATGCGCACTTCCGGTTTTTGGATACCTCCAATGCCCGAGGCAAGTTGTGGCACCTTGTCCATGGCAAACTGAAATAGTTTCACGATGTCCACAAATTCATTCTCGCGCAGGGCGGGGCCTTTTATCCCAAAAAGCAAACTGTAGGTGAGCACACCCTGGCCATACGAACTTGCCTCGTAGCTTACCGCATCGGATGCTGAGCCGGCCAATACATAAAGCCCCGTTTTGTCTTTCATGGTTTCCATGGCTCTCACTTGCGAAGAACTTATGGAGTTTTGGTTTTTGGAAATATTGCTCACCAACTGGCCGGAGTGACAGGCATCGATGATCATCACTTGTTTTACCGCAGGAATTTTTTTGATCATCTCGGTAAACTCGGCACTGGATATGGCCACCGACTTTCGCACCTGTTCATCGGAGAGGATTCCGTTTTGGGCATCCGATGCGAGATAATAAAAATCGCCATCGGCACCGCCATAGTTTATGCCGTGGCCCGACAGGTAAATAAATAAAATATCATTGGCCGTGGCATTCTTGGCGAACAAGTCCATCACGCGTTTTATGTTTTGCTTGTTGGGTTTATAGGCGGGGTTCTTGTCGTCTGTGGTCAGCAGGGTAATGTCCGTATTGTCCACACCCATGTATTGATGCGCACCTGCGCGGAGGGCGTCCGCCATATCGCGCGCATCTTTGGCGGCAAATTTCAAATCAAGTTCTGTTCCCTGATAATCGGATACACCCGCCAATAGGGCATACAATTTTTGTTTTGGTTTTTTTGCGTTTTCGTCAGGCAGGAGATAAAGATTTTTTGGGCGGCTCGCCAGGCTGCCAGATTTATTGTATGCCTTCACCGAAATTTTGTTCAAGTCACCTTCCTTCAGGTTGGGATGGCCCGTGAGCGAATATGACATGGATACTTCAGGTTTCAGTTTATCAACAGGCATGATCTCCGTAAGGTCCTGTATCACTTCTTTATCGTTGATCATGATGATCACCTGGCCATAGCCGCCACCCTGATCAGTGAGTTCGATACCGAGTTTGCCGTTGTTCATGGAGGGGTGCAAAAGATTTATTTCCGGATACAATACCAACTCAGAAAGTTCTTGCGCGGTGCGGATCGGCTCTTGGTTGTAACCTAAAATTTTTGGTAGCAGCGAGGGTTCGTAATACGTTTGCTTCAACTGGTCGATGTTGATTGTAGTGGCTCCCTGCACATAGTGCATGGTGTGCATGGCCTCGTTGGTTGCATCAAACAGACCGATGCCCGTGGTGACCACCCAATTTTTTTCATCCAGCGGTATCACCGATGCCTTGTAAGGATTGCCCACTTGCTCGTCCAGCGACCAAACACGCACGGTGCCATCCATGCTCGAGGAGAAAACAAACTTGTCTTTAAGGATTTCCACGGAAGTGATCGCGCCTGTGTGGCCTTCAAAAAAATAAACCATTTTTCCTTTTTCAAGGTCCCACACGCGCAGGTTGTGGTCGCGGCTGGCACCAAACTTTCCGGCCGATGTGTTCCACGTGATGGCCCAATTTTTTTGTGGTATAAGTTTAATGTGGTCCGATCCTGTCCCCTCGGTGAGTGGAAAAGATTTTACCTCTTTGCGGGTGGTAGCATCAAAAATCCTCACCTTCTCGCCATCAATAGTTACCACTTGGTTGTTGGCTCCATATTCAAAGCCGGCTATTTGCTCCACCGTTATTTTTTCGGGCTTGCCAAACTTAGGGCTTGCGTAAAAGGAAAGTGTGTTGGGCGATTTTGCCACAATGGTTTTGCCATCGCGGCTGACGCGGAAATCAAAAATCCCTTTCAGGTTTATACGGTCGCTTTTGGGTTTGTCCAATTCATAAAAGTCAATGCCGGCCTCCGAAGATTTTTTATAAAACCCTTGCGTGATGGCGTCAAAAAAAATGGGGCTGCCTGCGTAGTTTGCTTCGGTTGCAAACGAAGCCGCAGTGGCCCAGCTATTGGTATCCCAAATTTTAAGGGTTCGGTCTTCCGAAGAAGTAATGAATTTTTTTTGTGTGGGATGAAACGCAATGGAGCGCACCGCCCCTTTATGCCCACTTACAATACGCGCATCGGTTGCACCGGTGAGGTCAAGCACCAAAACCTCGGGCCGGTTGGAGGCTATGGCAAGAAACCTTCCGGTGGCATCGATGGAGCATGAGGTGATGGGCTTGGCTTTGCCACAAAAAAGGGAGGTAACTTTGTTTTCGGCAGAGGCATATTCCCGCACACAGTTGGCATAGTTTGGCAGATAGAATTTTGTTTTGTCATTGTTGAACAAAACGGTGTTGATGCCCGCCTCAAACCCTGCCATGCCTTCGTCATCTAATTTTAAATCTTGGTTCACAGTTTCTGCCACCAGATTGTAAAACGAAAAATTCTTTTTTGGATCGCGGCCCACCACCATGAATGTGCCAGGCTGTTGGGTGAACGCGATCTTGTAGGCGCGGTAAGCAAACGCCTGAATGGGTTTGGCGGCTGCCAGGGTAGAGGCATTGATAATAATGACCTTGCCCAGATTGTCGGCCACCACTAATGTTTTTCCATCTTCCGAAAACTGGATATCGTTGATGGTAACGCCCAGTGGTAAGGTTTTGATTTTTTGGCCTGTGTGAAAATTGAACAGGACAAGGTCGCCAGAGCGTGTGCCGCAGGCGAAGTATTCATCTTGCGGGCTAAGGGCAAGACTGTGTATGGGATTTCCGATGGCGATATCGCGCAGCAAAGTTGCATCGGCCACGTTCCATAGTTTAATGGTCCCGTCAAAGGAAGCACTTATCACCTGAGTGCCATCCAATGAAAATTTTACGCGGGTCACAGCATCGGTATGGCCGGTGAACGAACTTTGCTTGGCAGCACGCTGCAAATTCCAGATGATAATGGATTTATCATCGCTGGCACTGGCCAACAAATTTTCTGTGGGAGAGAAGGCCACGTCATTGACGGCCTCCGCATGGCCATTGAATGAGTACAGCTCCTTGCGGGTTTCAACATCCCAAAGTTTTATGCTGGTGGTTTGTTCGGCTGTGGCCATGATTTTTTCATGACGATCCAAGGTTATTGAAACCACCGGATTGGTATGGCCTGAGGGGATAATGAGGCGGGGCTTTTGCGCCTGGCCGAAAATTGAAATGAACGAGAAAAATAATATAAGGAGGTTTATGAGCAAAGTAGGCATATCAAAATGGTTAGTTGATTGTAAAGTTAATGGTTCTACATAATATGCTGTCGAGAGTTTTTCAAGGGTGCATCGCAAATTGTCGTGAGGTCTCCTTTGGTTAAAAACTCTACAAGAGTTAGGAGATTCTTAGGCAATAAATTATTCAACCCAAACTCTTGCACTTATTTACCATAACTTTATCCTCCCTTGGTATAAAAGCAATTTTAATGATTCGTTCCTTCTTCCAATTAAGTATTCGTAATCTATTCCATAAAAATAGATTATTCACGTTCATTAACATTTGTGGAATGGGCGTTGGGCTGGCAAGCCTTCTACTTGTTACTCTCTTTATCTACGATGAATACAACTTTGATCGGCATCATACGAATGCCGACCGTATCTATCGTATTGTGTTGGACTTTACGAGTGACGGTACAGTTACAAAATGGGCCAAAACCAGTGCTCCCATTGGACAATATTTGACTGGGGCCTATCCTGAAGTTGAACAAGTTTTGCGGCTTCGTAAAAACCCTGGGACAGATTTGCTGGGTTATGGTGAAGTTCAATTCTATGAAGAAAGAATTTTCTTTGCCGACAGTACATTATTTAGCGTCTTTGACTTCGAGTTGAAAAGTGGAAATCTCTCCAAGGCAATGGCCGAAAAAAATTCGATGATAATTTCTGATGTTCTCGCAAAAAAGTATTTTAAAAATGAAGACCCGATAGGCAAGACGCTTCGCTACAATAATCAGATAGACCTTAAGGTTACAGGCATTATGAATGAGTTGCCTGCTAATTCACATTTTATTGCTGATGCATTCATTACTTTTTCTTCATTGGATGAACTACTTGGAGAGAAAAGGCTCACACATTGGGGACAATTTGATCATTATACTTACGTGGTACTGACCAAGGGTGCAACTCCCGAACAAGTCGAATTAAAATTTCCAGACTTATTAAAGAAGAATGCTCCAGAATGGGTCTCTGAAAAGGAAACTCTTTTCTTACAGCCTTTAACTTCCATTCATCTACACTCTGACAGAAAAGACGAAATCACCCCCAATAGCAATGAGAGTTACTCCTATATTTTAGGCACCATTGCTATTTTTATACTTTTTATTGCATGCGCCAATTTTATCAACTTATCAACTGCGACTCAGATTTCGCGCTCTAAGGAAATAGCTATTCAAAAAATACTGGGAGCAAGCAGGAGTCATTTGACAATATATTTCTGGATGGAATCAATCGTAATCTGTATGACAGCATTGCTGACAGCTTTCATTCTGGCCTACATTGCGCTTCCCTATTTTAATCTAACAACAGGAAAGCAAATTTCACTAATGTCGAGTCGGTGGCTCGTAGTCCCTTCCTTAGTTTTAGCAATTGCAATCGCCTTTCTTTCCAGCATAGTCCCATCTTTTCAAACATTTCGGTCAAGCGTGCTTCATGTTTCAAAACAAGGCGGAAGCGCGATTAGCAAGTCAAGGATCCGAACTGCTCTTATTACGTTTCAATTCTCAATTTCAATTTTACTTATCATGGCCACCCTAATTGTGTCATCACAATTCAAATTTCTAAAATCATTTCGATTAGGATTTGAAAGTGATCAGGTAATTGTAATACCCGTGAAGGACAGATCACAAAATGACAGACACTCAGTACTTGCACATGAGATAGGTCAATTGCCCGGAATAAAAAAGGCAAGTTTCTCATCAAGCACGCCAGGAAGCAATAATTCACTTACATACACTTATTCCTTTACAGGGACAGGAATTGAAGACCGCTCAATGGCTACTTTTCTACTGGATGAAAATTTCATCGATCTATATGGAATTAAGTTGAAAGAAGGGCGTTTAATCAACCTTGAAAACCGCGACACGCTCAGTGAGGTCTTACTGAATGAGGCAGCGGTTCAGCAGCTTAATTTATCCCAGCCAATCGGTCAGTGGATAACAGGGAAAGTGAAAGGGAGAGTGGTGGGTGTAGTCAAAAATTTTAATCACACTTCACTTCATTCTACAATTGAGCCAGTAATCATGTATGCTTTCTCGCCTACTTTTCGTTTTGTTTCCGTAAGTCTTAATGGGGGTGATATTCAAAAAGGGTTGGCATCTCTTGAAAACCGATGGCCCGAGTTGTACCCCGGTTATCCTTTAGAATATTCTTTCCTCGATGACCAAATACAACAATTATACAGTGCAGAGTTTCAACTAAGTAAAGCGTACACGTTATTTTCAATCATTGCTATAATCATTGCCGGTATTGGACTAATTGGACTTACTACATATTTGATGGCACGCAAACTCAAAGAGATAAGCATACGAAAAGTATTTGGGAGTTCAACTTCTCAACTAATCCTGCGGATTTATTCTGGCTATGTGAAAATAATTCTCATTTCAGTATTGATTGCTTGGGGTTTGGGTTACTTCTGGATGAATCTTTGGTTGGACAACTTTGCCTACAAAACTAATCTCAGTCTTATTCATTTTATCTTTCCTGCATTAATTATGATTTCCATCCTGCTTTTGACCACAGGGTTTCAGACTTTTAAATCTTCACGAACAAATCCAATCAAGAATTTAAGAGATGAGTAATGAATAGAACATTACGCATTTGCATGGCTCTACGGATAGATGTATCCGACACAATCAACTTTAATGAGGGATAAAGTGATTGGTCACTTGTGATCTTAGGTTTGGGGTCTGCCGATTAGCAGTGGAATTCGCTACCAACTTCCACTACTGCCACCGCCACCAAAACTTCCACCGCCTCCGCTAAAGCTGCTTCCGCTTGAGGAAGAAGACCAACTTGAGGAGGAGGAACTGCTTGACGAATGGCTAGGGCTGGTGGTGTTTGATGAATTTGCTCCGGGTGTGCGTTTAAACTCTTTGTAAAAAGCATAGCCCATGATGATGAGCCAAACCAAAATGCCAACCACCAACACAATTGTCCAGTTCGAATTCCACCCGCTGCTTTCCTCTGCTTTGTATTCGCCAGCAATGGCGTGGGTAATGGCGGTGATGGCCGCAATGACCCCGGCATCATAATCGCCCCTGCGAAAATCGGGGGCCATCTCGTTGCGTATAATGCGGCTGCTCAATGCATCGGTAAGCACGCCCTCCAGCCCGTGGCCTACTTCGATGCGCATTTTATGGTCGTCAATGGCGATCAAGAGAAGCACACCGTTGTCTTTATCTTTTTGGCCCAGGTTCCACACCTCTGCCACCCTGATGGAATATTGTTCTATCGCTTCGCCCTCCAACGAGCTGATGATGAGTATGGCAATCTGGTTGGAGGTGCTGTCTTCATAATGGGCAAGTTGCTTTTCCAGATGATCGATGGTTTCATGTTTCAATACCTTGGCATCGTCATGCACACGCGTGTTCCATAATTCGGGCACTGCCTTCTGCCCCATTGCATAAAATGATATCGCCAATGCACAGATCAAAAATTTCAATCGCATAATTCTACTTCAAGATTAAGTTGTTTGTTTTCGTTCGACATTTCTACTTTGTAGTTCATCATTGATCATTCGAAATTCATCATTCATTACCACGAATCGCTCGAGCCCCCTCCGCCCGAAAAACCCCCTCCGCCAAAATCGCCACCCGAGCCGCCCCACGATCCAGAACTCCTTCCCATACCTCCGCCCAGCATGGAGCCCAACACAGCGCCAGTCAAAAAGCCTCCACCACCACTGCCGCCACGGCCCTTGCGCGACATGGCAATGAGCAGGATTAGGATAAAGATGATCGAGCCAATGGGCGAGCGGCCCTTGCGTTTTTTTACAACTGGCGATTCGTTTACGTAAGTGCCCTGCACGGCCTGCATAATGGCGATCACACCTGCCTGTATTCCTGCTTCGTAATTTCCCTGCCGGAAATTGGGCGCCACTTCATTGCGGTTGATGCGGCTGCTAAGGGCATCGGTGAGCACGCCCTCCAGGCCCAAGCCTACTTCAATGCGCATTTGTTTTTCCTGCATGGTAACTAAGAACAAGACACCGTTGTCTTTTTTTTCATCTCCTAATTTCCATTCTTCAAACACGCGCACAGCGTACGAATCAATTTCGTCACCATCTAAGGAAGGAATGAGATAGACTGCAATTTGGTTGGAAGTAGAATCGCGGTGGGCTTGTAAGATTGCCTCTAACTGCGCCCTTGTTTGCGGACTGAGTATCGCTGCTTCATCGCGCACCCACACGCCACCGTGGGCAGGCACTTTGCGCTGTGCCTTTGCAGAAAATAACAGCAGCGCAAAAAATAATGTGATAAGTGTTGATTTCATGATAGTGGAAAGCATGAGCGGGGTAAAATTTAAAAAAGTTTATTCGAGCCGCAGGTCATCCCCTAATTCATTCACATCGTCTTGCGTGATCGCGAATTTCTTTTCCAACAGGATATCGCCACACCGGCCAACGGCTGCAATTATGCCATCGGCAAGTTTTCCTTTTTTCACTTGCTCAATTATACTGCGCACCAACGCGTCCCATTCTTTTTGGTCCACCTCTTTGTTGATGCCTTTGTCGGCCATCACGATCACTTCGTGCTCAAAGAACGAAATGAAAATAAGAATGCCGGTGCGCTGGCGGGTGTTAAAAACTTCGCCTTCGAGAAAAGCCGTTTCGGCACGCTGGCGGGTGGCCTGATCCATGTGGGCCTGGCTGAGCATCAACTTCTTTATGGGATTTATAAAATGTGCCAACGAGGCTCCGATAGACCCCACCAACATGACGGAAACGAAAATGAGCAGAGGGTCATAGACTGCGAGTGAAGGCACATAGCGGTCAAAAATAACAATGAACAGAAAGGCTGCTGCTGCGGCAATCAAACCCGCACGGTAAGTGGCTATGGTATAGGCTCCACTTTTCTCAACAAACACGGGCACAATCTCACCGGAGATTTTGCTTTCGGCCTCGCGCACGGCTTTTTTTATCCGCTCAAGGTCTTCAGGGTTAAATCTTTCTTGGATCGACATATCGTTTTTAATCCTTTTGTTAGTTATATGGAATATCAAACTTACGGGAATAACCAATAACACGCACAATCTGTTTTTTAAAATGAGTTGCTGGATGGGTACCTCCTGCCTCAAAACATTTTGTTCACCAGTTTATGGTACCGTGCGGTAAGGGCGGGAGCCTTGTTGGCCACCATCATCCACGACAGCAGATAGAAGCAGCCAAAGCGGAAATATCCCAATTGGTTTATCCAATCTTTAACATGCTTGATATCATGCCACATGCCCACCGCTATGCTTGATTTTTGGGATTTATAAACCTGCGAAACCCCCTCCCATTTTACCCAATGCATCCTCATGTTTCTCTCAATGGCCGATTGGTTCATGGCTATTTCCATTGCATTGCCTGTGTGTTTTGAATGGAGAAAAAAATTTTCCCAATCGGATTTATAGAAGGCCCGTTCGCCAGATACCACATCAAAGTAGGAGAGTGGTTCGCGCCTGGAAACAACAAGGTCGCTTTGCTTTTGCAGGAGTGGGCTCACCAAAGATTCTACATGGGCGGAAGTAAGGCCAGTAAGGTCGGCATCCAGAAAGACAATGATTTCACCATTTGCCTTTTTCAAGCCAAAGCGCATGGCCTCACATTTTCCCTGATTGAGTGGCAGGTGGTAGTGATGCACGTGCGGGGCCGTGCCTGCATAACCTCCATCCGTTGATCCATCGTCAACAAGAATTATCTCTTCAATCAAATCCATGTGGAGAATGCTTTCAATAACGCGGTCCACACGTTGTGCCTCATTGAAGTAGGGTATGATGCAGGTGATCATTTAGGCTAAAATTTTTTGTTTAAACGAAGGTCACTGCCACCTCAAAAGTGTCTTGAAGCCTCTGATTAAGACCAGTGGTTCAAGGTATGTATTAATTGTTGTATAGCCTTAATACTGTTACATAATTGCTAACTTGGCCAATGCACTTCTCTCTTCCAAATAACTTTTTAAATTTCATTGCATGGACACAACGGATATCGGCCAGGGCTTTTTAGATGGCAGCCGGGAAGAATTACAGGATATAGACCTTCAAATATTGGAAGGCGAAGTGCCATCCCCGCTAAAGGGTTTTGTTTTTATGGTAGCCCAGATGGGCAACGTCAACTCAAAGGGTTTGCCATTTTCAAAAACATTTCCTGATGGCCGCCCCAATCCTGATTATCAATCGCCCATACTAAATGGAGACGGCCTGGTGTATAAATTTTCTTTTGCCGATGGCCGGGCAAAACTGACCACACGCCTGATGAAGCCCCCTTGCTATTATGCCGATGACGCCACGCGCCACGATGGGCCGGCCACCGCAGCGTATGCGCATTTCAGTTTTAAGAATATGGGAATTGGCCGCTTGTCCTTTAAACTTGGATCGCGCAATTTCCTGAACACCGCCTTCCTTCCGGTATGGTTTAAAAATGATGATGCTCCTTCTTTGTTGGTAACCGATGATGTGGCGCGCCCATTTAAGATGGATCCAAAATCCATGAACCTGCTCACTCCCATTGGCAAAAACCTGGAGTGGCATTCTGCCATGCCATCTGTAATGAAACTTCCGTTCCCACTAACACAAAGCACGGCCCACCCTTCGTGGGATCCGCTCACCAAAGAATTTTTCAGCGTTAACTATCTCAAGTCTTTTGAAACGGAGGCCACCACAGCACATATAGCAAAATTATTATTGAGCACCGACTCGCCCGCACACAAGGCCCTGGAGGAAGCAGCCAAACGTTTTGAACAACATGGCTCGGAGGAAAAAGCGATTGAGGAAGTAAAAAAAATATTGGCCGGTGACCAAAAGCGGAATTTCCTTCCACGGATACTGCACCAAATCACCTCGTTCTTTTCTAAAATAGGGTGGGCTATTTTTAATTTCGTTAGCAAGATTTCGGGTGGATATACTCCCGACCGTGTTTATCTTTTTCGCTTTGGCGGAACAGGTGAAATGGAAAAATGGCAACTGGTAGATGAGCAAGGCAACGATTTGAAAATAAGGCAGTGCATGCACCAAACGTATATGACTGAGCACTACATCGTTTTTATGGATGCCTCTTTCAAGTTTGGATTTGAGTTGCTCTTCAACAACCCGGTGCCATCCAACCCTGGCCTCGATCGTTTTTTCAGGGCTATCTCGGCAAAAAAAATGGAACCCTTTACCAATTTATGGTTGGTGAAAAGAAAAGACCTTGACCTTAAAAAAGAAAAGATCACCGTCATCTCCATGAAGGAGCCTTTGCCTTATGAGTGTATTCATTTTTCAGCCGAATATGATGATGGGGATGGCGTGACCCTTTACACCATTCACAACAACACGGCCTGCATGGCCGAGTGGATAAGGCCGTATGATACTTCGCCTTATGATGGTGCCTCCATGCATGAAGATTTGATCGGCTACTTTGCCGTGTGCCCGCTTGCCATTGGGCGCACCGGAAAATTTGTGATCGATCCCGCCAAGGCCACTTTCAAATCCACAACCATATTGCGCGAGCCGGGCAACCTTCCCCCCGTGAAATCCATCCACAAGGACACCGTAAAAAAAATTGGAGCCAACACCTGGGGCCTCGGCCTGCTCACACATCGCGACCAATATTCACCGGATGTTGCAAACCGTAAAATCAAAAACCTTTACTACCTGAGCTTGGGTGCCCGAAGGGAAAATCTTACCCAATTTGTATTTGATTTATACAAGGATTATCCGTGGCGCGAAATTCCGCTCAACGATATGCTCGCCTACATTGATGCGGGTGTGCCCCAGTGCGTACTGCGCGTGGATACTGCCGATATGAAAATCACCGACTCCTGGACATTTGATCAGAAAGATTATTTATACTCCATTCAGTTTGTGCCTGCCAGCATTGCCACACCCACGGTGGAAAAAGATCAGGACGGATATTTATTCCTGACCGTGAAAGTAGGATTGCCCTCAGAAAATAAGAGGAGGTACCGCGCTGAGATTTGGATCTTCAAAGCGTGGGACCTTGCCGCGGGGCCCGTGTGCAAATTGGCGCATCCTAAATTAATTTTTCCGGCCACCCTGCATACTTGCTATTTGCCAACGGATCAATCCGTGCAAAGTGGCTACTCGGTAAACATAAAAGATGATTACACCGAAACGATCGAAAGCCTTTTCAAACATGACAAGAAAAGAAAAAAAGAAATGACGGGTTTTTTTAATGAATATATATTCCCTCACTTTCCTGGTTAAATTCCGTCCGCCAATGGAGGACTATGGCGGACTAAAATTCAAACAATGCCAAAAATCCCCGTAGATGATCCTTATGGCAGAGTCATAGACAATTTCGCTAAATCATTTGCGCACGGCCTTGCCACCTTCGGGCTTTCGCTGGAGGAAAGCAATAATGATAAACTGGACAAGTCCAAAAAAGAAAAAGAAGAAAATGGTTATGGCAATGGAAATGAATTTTATAAAAAAAAAGAAAACGGGAAGAGTGATTCTTTTTAACGTTGTCACAAGCCTTTTTAATTTTTTTAATCAATCAAAGCCAACGCTGGACAGCAACGCCTGATAACGTTTATCATTTTTCAATGAGGCAAATGCCGGATCGGCCTTGAGCCACAGCAGTTCTACCTCATGGGCCCGCAACGATTTGTTCAGCCAATCAAAGGCTTCTTCTTTGTGGTTTGTACCGGCAAATATTTCGGCCAGGAAAAAGGCCGGATCGCCAGAACTCTTTTTATTGAAATTTGCTTTTAACTCTTCCACAATTTTGTCCACCTTTTCTTTCTCGTCAATTTGATTGTAGGCAATGGCCAGATAGCCCAGCAGAAATGGCGGGCGAAATCCAATCGTACCCATGGCATCTTCCAATACCCTTATGGCTTTGGCCGGATCTTTTTTTCCGTAAATAGTGGCCATTGCAAACATGCGATGATTGTGCAAATACTTAGGATATAGTTTTATGCCATTCTCAAATTCACCAATGGCACGATCGGTTTGTCCAGAGAAGTAATAAACCGAACCTGCTTGCACAGGAAGGGTTAGGTTAAAAGGATCAAGCGTTCTTAGCTTATCCAAATAGGGCAGGGCTTCCGGGGCGCGCAGGTCTTTGATTTGCAGATCGGTAAGGTTGTTCAAGGCCCACACCGAACCTGCTTCAGCTCCTTTTTTCAGGTTGTATTCGCCCGCTTCAAAATCCCAATCGAGGTAGAATTTCATGGCCCCATTGGCCATAAAAAATTCTGGAAAGGTTACGGCACTTTTATTCAATTCAATAAAAAATGGCATCGCTGCTTTTTGTGCCTCGGTGGAGGATAGCGTTCCCCAGATCATGCCCTTCAATACGTTGACCGTAACCAAAATTGCATGGGCCGGATAAAAGTCAGCTTCTCTGGAAATTATTTCTAAGCAAAGGTCCTCAGCATTTTTCCATCCCTCTGGTGAGAGCACACCCAATTGATGCCGGGCCTTCAAGTAGAGATCATAAATTTCAGGGTCTTGAGTAAACCTCCTTTCAATAGTAGCCTCCTCGTTGGGGGTCAGGGTTAGTTTCAATTTTTCCACCACGGTTTTGGCTATGCTCTCTTGCACTTCAAAAATATTCTCCATGTTAAGGGAGTAGGATGGAGGTGCCCATTCCAGCCGGTCGTCCAGGGCATTGGTGAGTTGAATAGAAATGCGCGTGTCCTTGTTTTGGTTTCGCACGGTGCCTTCGAGTATGTAGGTCACTTTCAATTCTTCTGCAATTTCTTTCATGGTCACATTCTTTCCTTTAAAGTACATACTGGAAGAGCGCGATATCACTTTAAGTCCGCCTATGGATGTGAGCTGGCCTCGTATCTCATCGGCAACACCATCCGAAAAATATTCTTGCCCGGCATCGTTGGTCATGTTGGCAAAGGGAAGCACGGCTATAGATTTTTCAACATGGGCAGCGGCTTTGTTTGATGGGGGCAACAACAGGAAATACGCCAGCACGGCCACTACCAAGACAGCCACCACGCCCAGGGCGATTTGCTTTTTCCATTGAGATGTTCTTTTTATTTCCTGGCTAAATACCACCTGCTGGCTGGGTGCAGGCTGGTGGTTGAGGGCTGCAACAATACTTTTGATGGCGTTGGCCACCTTGTTTATTTGGTCGCGATAATATGTTTTGTTGAGGTTGTCTTGCGGATGGTCTTCGATTGCGCGCAAGGGCCTATTCACACCGCTCGATTTAAAAATGAATTCAATTGCCCTCAACGCCCCACCGATTTCATTTTCAATTAAAGATTTGTCCTCGGCATCGAGGTCGTGGATTTTGATGGGGAGAATACGGCTTGCCACATTTCCATTGCTTAGTTTGATGTCCCGACCCACGCCCCCTGACCCCCCGCGAAGCGCTGGGCTGGCCCGAAGGGGGGACTCCTCCGCGCTACCACCACTGGCCATTCGGTTGAACGCAACAAACTCATGCTGCCACGCAAATGATTTGGTATCGCAATAGGTTTGAGAGATGATGGGGATGAAGATGAGGCACTTTAGTTTTCCTTCCAGGCTCTTGTCAACGTTGTGGGTTTCGAGCAGGCCATTGTGAGGGTTTCTATCAAAGTAAATGGTGAGCGGTTCTTTGATGGTTGAGGCCAACTCTTCTTGCAGGGCATTGACAAACTCCGTTACCCAACCGCTGCGGTTATCGTTGTGGCGATAGGAGATGAAGATGTCGTATTCGAAAGTGGGGATGAGGGAGGGCATACAAAATCACTACTTGGGGAAATAACGGTAAATATCTTTACGGTCTAGTACCCTTGAAAGGATTACCAAGTCCCCTTCAAGATAAAATCCAATCCGGTAGTTTCCAGAGCGGATACGATAGGCATTGGCTGCCGATCCCATTTTCGTGACACTCAACTCTTGCAATGAAGTGGCTGCCTTTATTTTCTGGATCACCTCGCCTATTTGTTGCTGTGTTTGCTGGGTCAACCGCTTTGAGTCACGCTCGAAACTTCTATCAATTTGGATTTTCATTTACCCAAATTGTCAAGAAAGTGTTTTGTCTCATCTGTTGATAGGCGCCCCTGTTTTTTTCCTTCCTCCATGGCTAAAGAAAGTGCCAAGTCCTCATCAGCCTCGCTCATGATTTGAAGGTCAATTTTCAGGGCTTTGGCCAATGCACTGATTACTTCTTCTTGCGATTCGTCTGCTGTTAGTATGTACGTTTTCATAGTTCGAAGCTATCAATTTATAATGACATTTTTTGACTTGTATCCTCGCCTTTGGAGAGTGGTTCTTTGATGGTTGATGCGAGTTCTTCTTGCAGCGCGTTTACAAGATCTGATACCCAACCGCTGCGGTTATCATTGTGCCGATAGGAGATGAAGACCTGCCCCGATAAAATCGGGGTGTCGTATTCGAAAGTGGGGACGAGGGAGGGCATTGGGTAAAGGTAGATATTTTGAATGTTCCTAATCTACATCTTATGTGGAGCTTTTTTTTCAAAGCGCGTCTAAGTAAGGAAATCAGTGAGCGGCTTCATGAAGAAGTTTTTGTTACCCGTATGGAAGTAGCCATTGGGTAAGCTAAAAAATCCTATCGGGCAGAGATGTCTGCAACATATTGGCAGGCAATGGATTTTTGCAAGTCCGTCAAAAAATGTAGCAACATCATCATGCAATTAAAAACGATAGACCATTACAGTTCCAGAACCTGATCATAAAGAAATCCGAATGGGTACGCTGCAATCCATCATCAGGCAATCGGGTTTGCCAAAATCACTTTTTGAGAATTAGGGAGGTTATCGTTGTGGCGGTAGGAGATGAAGACCTGCCGGACAGGTGTCTTATTCGAAGGTGGGATGAGGGAGGGCATTCTTCAGTGGTTTTGATTAATGGTAATTCCCACCTGTCCCAGCTTTTTTGCCAAGTTTGGCGTTGCTGATAGATCGAACGGTGGATCATTAGGAGAATATAAATAACTAAAGAGAAGAGCGAAGTCCACAGGCTTCTTATCCAGCCGGCTGGCTTCCTGATTGGCCGCCTGCCTTCCATATACTGCGTCTATTCCGAATAACAGGTAATCAACCTTTTTGTCCTCCTCGATAATTCTTTTGGCCTTGATCATGTCACCTTTTTTTGCCAGAACCATCGCAACTGATGTATAATAAAATCTGGTTGAGGAACTATCCATCTGGCTGATCAAATCATAGGCATCATCAATTTTTCCTAATTGAAACAATGAAAATATTTTATGAAAATTCAGCTCCGGGTCTTGATTATTGCTCAGCTGATTAAGCGTTTGAATTGCCTTGTCGTATTCGCCTGAGGAAAGCATGGACCAGACTATATCTCTTTCGGCTTCTATATTGCCAGGATCGTTTTTAAGGATCGCTGAATCAATCTCTGAAATCTTTTGGCCGTAGCCCAAACAGTAAATGAGTCTTACCAGGCTGAATGATTGATATGTAAATAATCTAACAGCATCGGGACTATTGACCAATCGTTCAACGATTGGCCTCATGTTCGACCAATCATTGGAATACATAATCGAATGCAACCGGTAAAAGTCTTTGTCTATGCTCTCTTTAGATTTTGCTACGGCATTGTCAAAATCATTCACCATCATCCGGTAGGCCTCGGCATCAGTGAGGGTATCGCCACTTGATGATTTTTTACTATCCAAATAGTGAAGGTAAAAATCAGCATGAAAAATATAGGCATTTACAAAATCAGGATCAAGTGCAATGGCTTGAGAGAAATTAACATTGGCCTGCTTCAGATTGGGCAATATGAAACTCCTGTTGTTGTGAGCTTTTCGAAAAAACTCCTGACCTTTCAAAAAGGATAGAAAAGCCTCTGGGTTGGAAGTGCCCACCCGCTGCATTTTTTGGACAGCCATTGGGTCGAGAGAAATATCAAGACTTTCCACGATTTTTGTGGCAATCTCTTTCTGTAGGTCAAAAATATCCTTTGCCTCTCTGTCATAGGTGTTCGACCAGATATGAAAGCCATCTTTTGCGCGTATCAACTGCGCAGTAATTCGTAATCCATTGTCGGATTTTCTAACGGATCCTTCCACTACATAATTAACTCCAAGTGAATCCGCTATTACCTGTATGCGAAGGTTCTTGTTTTTAAAAGCAAATGAGGAGGTGCGTGAAATAACATTTAGCCCTTTTACATGCGACAGACTGTTCAATATCTCTTCGGTTAATCCATCGCCAAACCAGCCTTGATCTTTCTGTTCACTTAAGTCAACAAACGGAAGCACAGCAATGGACTTGTTCAGAGATTCAGGTTCATTGTCTGGCGAAAATAATTTTGGATAGAGAAAGTACCCTGCCACAGCTATCATAATTATGGATGCACCAATTGCCAGGAGCGATTTTTTATTCTTGCGCTTTTTGGGTTTTGGCACATCGTTGACAGTTGACCTTTGTGTTGATGGGATGGGATTCTTGAGTGAATTGATTAGTTCCTTAATTGCATTGGCTACTTTGTTAACCTGATTTCTGTAATCGGTTTTATTTTGATTGAGGCTTCTGTCATCAGTCAACTTTAATGGTCGATTTACTCCGGCTTCTTTGTAGATAAATTCAATGGCTCTTAGAACTCCGCCAATTTCATTTTCGATTAACGATTTATCTTCCGCATCCAGATCATGGATTTTTATTGGAAGTATTCTGCTCGTCACATTTCCTCTGCTTAACCTAATATCCCTTCCAAACTGATCTTCCTTTGCCAATTTATTAAACGCCACAAACTCATGCTGCCACGCAAAAGATTTTGGATCGCAGTAAGTCTGAGAAATTATTGGAATGAAGATGAGGCACTTTAATTTCCCTTCCAGGCTCTTGTCCACGTTGTGGGTTTCGAGCAGGCCATCGTGGGGGTTTTTGTCGAAGTAGATGGTGAGGGGTTCTTTGATGGTGCCGCGTAGTTCTTTCTCTAAGTTTTGTTCAAACTCTGTTACCCACCCATCGAGGTTATCGTTGTGGCGGTAGGAGATGAAGATGTCGTATTCGAAGGTGGGGATGAGGGAAGGCATTGGGTAAAGATAATATGTTTGGCCTAACTCAGTGGTTATTTCTCAATCCATTCCAATTCGATTTCCTTGGCCAATTTTTTAAACTCCGGATCGCCAGTGATCAGTTTTGCTTTGTGTTTTTTTGCCAACGATGCCGCAAAACAATCGGCATAAGATATGCCACCCCTCGATTTAATTTCGGCCGATTGCAGGGTCAGTTCGCGGTCGGGATAGATAATCTTAATGGGCAAGGAGTCAACCGTTTTGATAACTCTAGTGGCTTCATCCGCCCCTTCTCTTTGGGCTGTGATGTAAAAAAGTTCACCGTAATTTATTCCACTCATCAGTAGCTCAATTTCGTCTGTGGAAGCCTTAACAAGAAACGCTTCTACCTTTTTCCAATCTTTTTGCTGCTCAAAAAAGACGAGCAGCGCAAAACTATCCAGTACAAAATGCTTCATTCATTTTTTGTCCGGTCAGCTTTTCTTGATGCCAAGAGGGCCCCCGATAAATTTTTGCCCTTTAGTATCCCGGCCAAAGACCTGATGCTTTTGGCTGTTAATGGCGCTACTTGAATAGAGGTGCCATCATCGGAAATAATGACTTTTGCCCCGGAATGAAGCCCATATTTTTTCCGCAATTGAACGGGAATTAAAATTTGTCCCTTTGAAGTAATGGTGGTTGATTTCATAGAAGTAATACTTTTTTCAAAAGTAGTCCTTTTTTTAAAAATTACTAAATGAAGATGAGGCACTTCAGTTTTCCTTCGAGGCTCTTGTCCACGTTGTGGGTCTCTAATAATCCATCGTGGGGGTTTTTGTCGAAGTAGATGGAGAGGGGGTCTTTGATGGTGGCTGCCAGTTCTTCCTCCAAAGCCTTTACAAACTCAGTCACCCAGCCAGAACGGTTATCGCTGTTGCGATAGGAGATGAAGATGTCGTACTCGAAGTCGGGGAGGATAGAGGGCATGTTCAAAGATATTCAAATAAGTTGTTTAATGAACTCCCGAATGTGAACATGTTTGATACCAGCAACGTTGCCACTTTCATTTTCATCCATCCATACAACAAATTTTGGGTGATTATCATACGCTAGTTCCAAGTTGCCAAATTCTCTCTTGCGAGTGGCATCATCGGCAATTAAATAGGCTACCTGCACGTAAATCTTTTCATCTCCCCGGTACAAACAAAATCGATTTCCTTGTTTTGGAATTTACCAATTCGCACGTGATAGCCTGCAATCACCAAATGAAGATAAACGATATTTTCTAAGATTTTCCCTATGTCCGCTGTGCGATAACCCAATAGCGAATGCCGAAGGCCGAGATCTTCCAAATAATATTTCTGACCGATCTCGAAGATCTTCTTCCCACGCAATTCTTCACGGTTTACTTTCAAAATAAAAAAAACCTGTTCTAAAAAGCTGAGGTAACTGAGAATCACATTGGGCGTCACTTTTATTTTACGATTTCAAAAAGTCACTGATGCTTTTAGCTGAAAGAAGATTCCCAACATTGTCATCCACATAACTTACAAGATTTTCAAGCAACGAGACATTGCGGATGTTGTGCCGTGCAAAAATGTCCTTAAAGAGAATGGCTACATAAATATTGCGCAGGTAATCATAAACTAAATCATC
>JANOQB010000301.1:0-5346 GCA_031422215.1 Cytophagales bacterium
GATAAACCGGAGAGCAAGAGGCGAGGGTGTTTAAAGCAGAATTTTCCACTAAAAAAAGCTCGTTTTCAGGCTGTTTCGAAAAAACGTCTAAGAATATTCTTAGACAGAGGGGCAAAAAGTCTTAGAAAAATCAGAAAAAATGAAGTTGGAGGGAAGGGGGATTTGGCTTGAAAAGCTGTTTTAAGGGAATTGGCAGTTGACAAAAAGCGATTGACAATATGTGTTCGATGGATTGAACATAAACCCCTAAACTCTTAACTAAAACTAACTGATCACCCCCAACTCATAGGCGACACGAACCATGCCCACGGTGGATTTCACCTCGAGTTTGTTTTGGATGTTTAGCTTATGGGTGTGAATGGTTTTTTCAGCCACATCCAATCGAAGGGCAATTTCTTTGATGGATTTTTCCTCGCAGATCATGCGCAGCACTTCTTGCTCGCGCTCGGTGAGCACAGACGATGGGGAAAAGTCGGGGCGCTTGGATTTAAGTTTGTTGCGCATGCTTTTTCGCAGCACCGACACGAGAAGGTCGTTATGGTAAAAGTCTTTGTCAACCACGGAATAAATGGCCCGCTCCAGTTCATCGGGGTCTGTGTTTTTCAGCAGGAACGAATGAACGCCTATCTCCATCATGTGCAGCATATATTTCTCGCTGTCGTGCATGGTTAGGATAATGACTTTTATATCCGGGTATTTTAACACAAGTTGCTCGGCACAATCCACCCCGTTCATGATGGGCATCTCCAAATCCAAGAGCACAACATGAGGTTGGCGTTGTGCCACCAGTTCCAAGCACTTCTGTCCGTTTTCTGCTTCGCTCACCCGGCCAATGCGAGGGAACGTGCCCACCATCTGGCACAGCGCTCTGCGAAAAATGAGGTGATCGTCCACTACATATATGTCAATCTTTGGCAGTTCCATTATACAATTGGGAGTTTGTACTGTTCACCTATAATATCAACCTTCAAATATAATAGGGTATTGATCCTTTTTGGCAGGAAGTTTTGCAGATGGAAAAAATTTGCTTTTTACGAATGGTCGATTTACTGAAACACCCGGATGTAATCCACCACCATCTGCTGGGGGAAAACAGTAGTTTGGTTTGGCGGCCCAGGCCAGTTGCCACCCACCGCCACATTCATGATAAAGAAAAAGGGATTGGTAAATGGCGATGATGAGTCAGGATATAGGTAGGTCTTGAAGGGCTTGCTGTCCACATACCAGGTGATCTGGGTTTTGTCCCACACAATGGAGAACACATGAAACTGATCGGAAAAGCCTCCAGTGCTCAGGCTTGTTGTTCCCGTAGAACTTTTATAGCCTCCACTGTTGTAATGTACGGTGCCATGTGTCTGATTGGGAAGATGGCCCACCAATTCCATAATATCAATCTCTCCGCATACGGGCCATCCTACGGTTTGAATGTTCTCGCCCAGCATCCAGATGGCCGGCCAAATGCCCTGCCCCTTCGGCAACTTTGCGCGCACATCGATGCGGCCAAACTTCACATTTACTTTGCCTTGTGTTTTGATGCGCGATGAAGTGTAGGCTCCACTGCTTTCGAGTGCCGTGATCACTAATTTGCCGTTGTCGAGTTTTATATTTTCTGGCGAGTTGGTATAAGTTTCAAGTTCTCTGTTGCCCCAGCCGCAATTGCCCACACTGCAGCCGTTGCCCAGATCATAACCCCAATCAACACTGTTAAGAGTTGTGCCGCCAAATTCATCCTTCCACACAACCTTCATCGACTCATACACATCAGGCGTATAAAAACCGTCAGCAGCTTTTAATATATCCCCCATAGGGTCATCATTGGTGATGTCGATGATGTAGCGATAATCAACACTATTGTAGGTGATCACGAGTTCAAACGATTCGGTCAGTTCAAAGTGAGAGTCGCCCACAATTTCCACTGTCAAGTTTGTTTGCAAGTTCCCGTTTTGAAATTCAAGTTCTCCTTGCTTGGAGACCACATCCGATCCAAACTTGGCCGTACCTTCAGTTAGTTTATAGGGCACCTTTAAAGTGGATACTATGCTGCCCATTAATTTTACCGGTACCTGCATGCCACTCGTAGTGGCACCTTCTTCGATGGAAGTTTTTTCCAGAAAAAATCCTTGCACATCATCAGCCACATCTTCATCCTTTTTGCAGCCGGGCAACGCAATCAGCAAAGAGAAAACAAACAGGATCAAGGCGTTTTTCATCATGCTCCAAAGATAAGGTCATTTAAAGCATGGGGCAAGGGAAGGGTGCATTCAAAATAAACCCCTCCGAAAACCTCCAGGGTTTTAAAAACCTTGGAGGTTTTGCTCAATGCGGTGCGACATTTTGAAGTACACCCAAGGGAAGGCTGTTCATTCGAATTATTTTTACGAATCAAGTTTTTGATGTTTATGCTTTTATCTTTGCCGCACACAAAATCCTAAACAAAATCATGGCTTCCGCAAAAATTTCCAAACTCACTCAAAGCGTACATGTGGGCTCCCCCGGAGATCCACTCTTTGGCGGAGTGGTCACTCCTATTTATCCATCTGCTGCTTACGACTATGAAACCGATGTGCTCTATCCGCGTTACTATAATACCCCCAACCAAAAAGCGGTGGTAGAAAAATTGGCAGCACTTGAAAACGGTGAGGACGGCCTCGTGTTCAGTTCGGGCATGGCCGCCATTATGACCTCCATCTTTGCCATGATGAAAGCGGGCGACCACATTTTATTTCAACACGATTTATATGGAGGCACACACCATGCGGCCCTGCACGAACTGGAACGCTATGGCATGGAGTATTCGATGGTGGATGTTTCCGACTTGAAAAATTTTGAGAAAGCCATCCGTAAAAACACGAAAGTGATTTATGTGGAAACACCTTCAAACCCGCTATTGAAAATCACAGACCTGAAGGCGGTGGCAAAAATCGCCCGTGCACACGGCCTTGTTACCATCATCGACAATACGTTTGCAAGCCCGGTCAATCAAAACCCAATTGATTTGGGAATAGATATAGTTACCCACAGTGGCACCAAATACATTGGCGGCCATAGCGACATTTGTTGTGGTGCGATGGTGGCTTCCAAAAAGTTAACAGACCAAATCAAATTAAGTGCCTTGCATTTTGGGGGCAGCCTCGATGCGCACAGTTGCTATTTGGTGGAGCGTAGTTTGAAAACCATTGTGCTGCGTGTAAATCAGCAAAACAAAAACGCGATGGTCCTCGCCAAGTTTTTGGAAAGCGAGCCAAAAATCGGTAGCGTATTTTATCCTGGTTTAAAAAATCATCCCGGCCATGCCATTGCCAAAAAGCAAATGCCCGGTGGCTTTGGCGGCATGTTGTCGTTTGAGGTAAAGGGCGATCCGGATAAATTCATCAAGAAACTAAAACTCATCAAACGGGCCATCAGTTTGGGTGGCGTGGAGTCAACCATCACATCACCGGTGCGCACATCGCACGCAAAACTCACTGCGGCAGAACGCAAAACGGTGGGCATCTCCGATAAGCTCCTGCGCTTCTCTGTGGGCATCGAAGAGGCGGAAGATTTGATCAATGATATTAAGAATGCACTTTAGGATTGAAGACCTGCTTGCTGAAGGCAAGTTGAAATTCGCGATTTAAAATTGATTGACTAAGATGATTACCATACGCCCCGCAATAAAGGAAGATTCGAAACACATCATCAGCTTTCAGCAAAAGATGGCGATGGAAACGGAGAACGTACAATTGGATGCGCTCGTGTTGACTGAAGGCGTAAGGCGTTTGTTTGACGATGCAACAAAAGGAAAATATTATGTGGCCGAAGAAAATGGTGATGTGATAGGTTGCCTGATGACCACCTACGAATGGAGCGATTGGCGCTGCGGCAATGTGCTGTGGATACAGTCTGTGTATATCATTCCTTCTCATCGCAACAAGGGCGTGTATAAAAAAATGTATGAACATATTCAAGATATGGTTAGGTCTGGGTCGGACTATAGAGGCATTCGATTGTATGTGGACAAAACCAATTCACCTGCAAAAAGGGTTTATGAAAAATTGGGCATGAACGGTGAACACTATCAGGTGTATGAGTGGATGAATTAGGGATTGGGAATTGGGAATTAGTGAGTTGAGAGTTTGGAAATTAAGAGTTTGACTATGAAAGAAGTTTTTCGTTGCCCGTGGTGCCTCAAGTTTGAGCAGTACATCAAATACCATGACGAAGAATGGGGGGTGCCCGTTCATGACGATAAAGTCCATTTTGAGTTTTTGATTTTGGAGGGTGCCCAAGCTGGCCTTAGTTGGTCAACCGTTTTAAAGAAACGTGCCGGCTATAGAAAAAACTTTGCCGAGTTCGATGCTTCCAAAGTTTCGAAGTTCACCGAAAAGCGGATAGAAAAAATTTTACAAGACCCGGGCATCATCCGCAACAAATTGAAAGTGAATGCGGCTGTCAATAATGCAAAGCGGTTTCTGGAAGTGCAAAAAGAGTTTGGTTCCTTTGACAAATACATCTGGGGGTTTGTAAACCACAAGCCAATCGTAAACAAATGGAAAACCATGAAACAGATTCCGGCCACCACCAACCAATCGGACGCGCTGAGCAAAGACCTGATCAAACGCGGGTTTAAGTTTGTGGGCAGCACGGTAATTTATGCGCACATGCAAGCCTGCGGATTGGTGAATGATCATTTGGTGGATTGCTGGAGGTATTAGAAGGTTGGTGGTAGCATAGTTGGCTGCTAACTTGAAATTTTAGTGTATTGAAACTGCTTGGACATTACAAAACCATGAATTTACGTCTCAATTTTACCGCGCATTTTGCTTAAGTTTGGGAACGAAAAAATGAATAGACCAAATTACTTTAATGTCATTGAAGAACGGTTAAATCTTCTTGCACTTCGGATAATTTCCAGAGGTAGGTTGAACATTTTGGACTTGCACGGACACTCCGAAAACTTTTATCAGCATTTCTTGAATGAACTTTACAAGTGGGAAGTAAAAAATGAAAATGACAACCGACAAAATGTTGAGGCGATAGATTTGGTTGATCATACCAACAAGTTTGTAATTCAAGTTTCAGCTACTTCAAGCAAGCAAAAAATTGAATCTTCCCTTTCCAAGGACTCAATCAAGAATTACACAGGTTATACTTTCAAGTTTATTTCCATTGCGAAGGATGCTGATGATTTAAGGAAAAGCACTTTTACGAACCCTCATCGAATAAACTTCACTCCAACCTCTGACATCATTGATATTAAATCCATCCTTTCAACAAATAAGAGGTTTGAATCCTGACGACTTGAAACGAGTTTACGAATTTGTCAAAAAGGAATTGGTTCCAGAAATTGACCCAATGAAACTTGAA
>JANOQB010000302.1:0-9873 GCA_031422215.1 Cytophagales bacterium
GGCCTGGACATGGACTATGAAGGAAAACCCTTTGGCCCGATGCCCAACCTGATGGCCGTGGCAGAATTTGTAACTAAAGTGCAAGCCATCTGCGCGCAATCGGGCAACCTTGCCTCTTTTTCGTTCCGGCTAAACAGCAACAACGCCAAGGTGATGCTCGGTGAAAAAGATACCTACGAAGCGCGCAGCCGCCAATCATTTTTTGACGACATGAAAAAAAGAGGAGCATAACTTGACAATCGGCAAAAAGCAATTGACAAAATCTTTCCCGGGCACCATACAATTTGTCAATTGTTCATTTGTCAACTTCTTCCCATTTTAACAGGCATTTTTAAAATCAAACCTTCATAGCGTGCTCTGCAAAACCAAAGGGATTGTTTTCAGGTTTGTGAAATTTGGGGAAACCTCCATTGTGGCAAACGTTTTTACTGAGCAGTTTGGGTTGCAGGGTTATATGATCAAAGGGGTGCGCACCAGTTCGCGCAAAAGTAAGATTGCCCTTTTTCAACCGCTCACCTTATTGGACATGGTGGTCTATCACAAAGAAAACGGAGGCATCATGCACGTGAAAGAAGTAAAGTGCTTCCATCCTTATCGCAACATCACGAGTGACGTGCGCAAAACGGCCATCGCCATGTTTATCAACGAAGTGCTGAACAGGTCGGTGAAAGAGCAAAGCCATGCACAACCAATTTTTGATTTCATTGCCTCCTCGTTGATCCATCTCGATACGCTCGCACGTCCGGAAAATTTTCATTTGATGTTTATGATCGGGTTGAGCAAGCATCTGGGGTTTGGCCCGCTCCTATCCAGCGAAGTACTGGGCGGCCGGTTGGTGAACGAAGACGAAGAGCGGGTACTCAATCAACTGTTATCATCGGAGTATGGTAGCGAAATATCACTTACCTATGTGCAAAGACAAAACCTGTTGACTGTGCTGTTACAATTTTACTCGGCCCATTCCGATGGCTTTGGCGAAATGAAGTCGGTGGCGGTGCTCAAGGAGGTGCTTGGGTAACAGCAATCTTCAACTCATTCCTTCAACCTTCTTCCATTCCACGAAACTGCTCCTACATTAAAAAATCCCACCGCCTTTCTTCCAGTGGGGTTGGTGCTTGAAATGTTCGTGCTCACATTGGCGATGGGTGAAGCAAACAATTCGGAAAATCCTCCGGGGCGATTGGTTTGGATCACCACTTCGTTGAGAAAATCAAATGCCTCAACCGTGAGCGAGTGTATTTCTACATACACCGAGTCGCCTATGTCATAAGGTGAAAGCAAGGTGCCATTGTCATCGGTATCAAAAGGACTGATGCCTTGGCGGATTGGGGTGATGAAGGTGACCCCGTCAATATTTCCACGCTCAGAAAAACCTGCATCGAAGGCAAGGTTTATTTCACCGGGCTTTAACAACAGCGTATCGTTGCGCCACGCTTTTATCCAATAGGCATCACCTTTTCCTTTTGGATCGGTGGCCCAAAACTGCGCGTTGTAATAATCAGGAAGAAAACCACGGGCCTTTTCAAATGTAAAATTGATGCTGTCGATTGCGGGCACGCGGCCCATCTTGGAAATTGCTTTGTAAACATCTTGCCCCACCATCACCGAAAGGGAAAATTGATCTCCGGTTTTTCCAATCACATCGGTGGCATTAGAAGGAACCCAACTATAATTTCCTGTTTTTCCCTTCTCGTTAAAATTAAAAACCCTGCCATCTGTTTCATTTTTCACGGAGACACTTGCCGATGATACAGCAGGTGGAAGGCTGTTGTCGAAATAAGCCTGTGCCTGGCTTAAGTTTATGCGCTGTTCTTTTGGTTGATTGTTGAGCCACGCGTCAATCACAAGCAGTGGCACGGTGGACTCCAACTTTGGATTGATGATTGTTTCGCAGGAGGCGAACAATAAAAAACCGGCCAGAGAAGGAAGAAAGAAATATTTTGCAAAACGGCTATATGATTTCATACATCAGAATTTAAAATTGTAGGAAATAGAAGGAACGATGGAACCCACAATGACCAACTGTGTGGCTTGCGAGTCTAAGATGAGCCCCGTTGCCGACCGCTCATCTTTTTGCGAGAAGTAAATGGAGAACGGGTTCTTGCGCGAATAGACATTATAAAAAGAGAACATCCAGTAGTCGTGGTTTTTTCTTTGCTTGCCGTGCCGGATCGATTTGCCCTCGAGCCGGAACGAAATATCGAGGCGGTGGTAGGCGGGTATGCGCACGTTGTTGCGCGAGTCAGATGCATTCAAGGGTACAAGGATGTTTTGCACAACGAAACGTGAAGTGGGAAACGTGGTGGGTGTGCCGCTGGTGAAAACAAAATTTCCAGACACGCTCCACCGCTTGGTGATGTCGTAGAAGGCAGCCAACTTCAGGTTGTGTAGTTGGTCGAAGCGGGTGGGATACCACGCGTTTTGGTTGATGCCCGTTACTTTTAGTTCGGTGCGCGCCAGTGTGTAGCTTGCCCAACCGTTCCACTTTCCTGTTTTCTTTTGCAGGTAAAACTCCATGCCGTAAGCACGGCCTTCACCGCTAAGCAAATCGCCTTCAAGATATCGGTTGATGAGCAGGTCGGCACCATCAATGTAGTCCAATTGGTTTTGGGTTTGCTTCCAATACACTTCTGCCGAGGCTTCCCAGTTTTTTTCGGGGCCTATATCGCGGAAGTAGCCAAGCGTGATTTGATCTGCCAATTCGGGTTTGATGTTTTTTGTTGTCGGTGTCCAAACATCCAACGGATTGGAGGCGGTGGTGTTCGAAATCAAATGAAGGTATTGCACCATCCGGTTATAACTTCCTTTGATGGAACTTGCCTCTGATGTTTGCCATTTGAAAGAAACCCGTGGCTGCAAGTTGTTGTAAGAAGCAATTGTTTCACCGCTCTTGTAGGTTGTTGTTTCGCGCAAGGTGCGCCTGGCTCCGGGTATGGTGTCGTTGAAGCGGTACGTTTCACCAGGGCCGATATAACGGAACTGTGAAAACCGCAAGCCATAATCGAGCGAAAACGCCTGCGTAATTTTTTGATTGTTGCCAATGAAGGCAGAAGTTTCCAGGTTGTACCGTTGGGGCAAACTGATGTCGGTGGTGGCCCCGTTGCTTATGCCCACCGCGTTGGCCGGCTCGAAAGTATAGTAGATGGCTTCGCCCCCAAAAGTGATTTCATTTTTGTTGTTGACGAACCACGTAAACTCGGGCTTGGCAATAAAATTACTGATGGATGAATTCCATTTGAACTGATCTAAATCATTGTCGCCAAACTGAAGTTTGTAATCGTATTTGCTAAAGATGGCAGTAACGTTGGAAAATAATTTGTCGGAGTAGAGATGGTTCCATCGAAAGGTGGATGTAGAGTTGCCCCAGCTAAAGCCTTGGTTGCGGTCGAACAAAAATTTATCGCGGCCAAAATATCCCGAAAGGTAAACGCGGTTTTTTTTGTCGATGTTGTAATTTGCTTTTAAGGTGAGATCGTAAAAGCTGAGCGTGGCACCATCATCAAACACATCGGTGAAAGGCCTGGCCAATACATCCACATAACTTCTTCGTGCGGCCACGATAAATGAAGCTTTGTCTTTTATGATTGGGCCTTCCAGCGCCAAGCGACTGAATACCGTGCCTATACCTCCTGTAGCTTCAAATTTTTTGCTGTTGCCTTCTTTCAAGCGCACATCTAAAATAGAAGATAAGCGGCCACCGTAGCGGGACGGCACCGCGCCCTTGTACAACTTCACGTCTTTTACCGCATCGGGGTTGAACACAGAGAAAAAACCAAACAGGTGCGATGAGTTATAAACAGGTGCTTCGTCCATCAAAACCAAATTCTGGCCCACGTTGCCACCCCGTACATTAAACCCGGAAGCACCCTCGCCCACGGTGCTCACGCCCGGAATCAGCTGCAGGCTGCGCAACACATCGGCCTCGCCCAAAAATGTTGGCACTTTCAAAATGGTGCGGATGTCCAGTTTGTTGTTGCTCATTTCGGTGTTCTGCACATTGGCTTGTTCAAGTTCGCCACGCACCACCACTTCCTCCAATTGTTCGGCACCGGAAACAAGTTCAATGTCCTGCCTTATGTTGGCCAACAATTCCATTGTTTTCGATTGCGAAACATATCCTACATACGAGTAGCTGATCTCATAACTACCCGATTGAATGGTAATGGAATAAAAACCATATTCATTGGTGACGGCACCATCATTCAAAGGTTTGACATAAACGGTTGCACCAATCAATGCTTCGCCATTGGCGGCATCTTTTACATAGCCATTGATGGTAAACTTTTGCTTGTCGGCCCGAGCTTGTGTGTAGGCTTGTGAGAACGGGAAGATGGAAAGGAGAGAAAGAAAGAAAAAATGTCGCATCATAAATCGGGGAACAGTGAAAATGAATCTGGCTTGCTTGTGAAGGATACAAACCCGTTTCCTTTAACCTCTTAACCGAGATTTTGTTGGGATATATATTGGATTTTTTTGGGTGTATTTCAAATTGTTGCGTGAACAATAAGGTCCTCTTGCTCATGTTGGTGCTCTTCACCAGCATGCATACGTTTGTTTGTGAAGAACACCACCAAAGGCTCAAGGTCGTGACGTTAAGAGGCCGCAGTGGCAAATGCCGGTTGGGGTTTTTCGCTCAGCAACTTCAGTTGTTTGGCATGCGCCACCACAGCATCTAGAAATGTCTCTTTGGATTTGTAGGGCAGGCCAAATTCTTTGGTGGTCTGCTCAACAATTTTTGCCAGGTTGCGATAGTGTACGTGGCAGATGGTGGGAAACAAGTGGTGCTCTACCTGATAGTTAAGCCCGCCCACATACCATGAAAATAATTTTTGCTTATGGCCAAAGTTGGTTGTGGTGTGCAATTGATGAATGGCCCAGTTGTTTTCAAAGTTTCCATTTTGATCGGGGGCTGGATATTCGGTGCCTTCCACCACATGTGCCGGCTGAAAGATGATGGCCAAAATAAAACCACTGATGTAGTGCATCACCAAAAAACCAATAAGCAACTGGCCCACGGTGATGGGCAGCACCAACATAGGGATGACCAAGATGTAAGTAAAATAAACTGCTTTGGTTGCGATCATCACCATCCATTCTTTGGTGGCCGATGCACGTTGTTTTTTGATAAGGCCCTCCCGCTGATATTTTACAAGCCGCGCAAAATCTTTAACAATCACCCACACTAAGGTCATAAGGCCATAAAAAAACCAGGCGTAGTAATGTTGAAATTTATGAATGGGCTTCCAGGTGGATTCGGGGCCCATGCGTATGATGCCGCGTGGGCTGATGTCTTCATCCACATCGTGTACGTTGGTGTAGGTGTGATGGAGCACATTGTGTTGCACTTTCCAATTGATGGCATGGCCACCCACCAAATTTAACGAGCGGCCCAACAAATCATTCACCCATTGTTTAGATGAATAAGATCCGTGGTTGGCATCGTGCATGATCGACAGGCCAATGCCCGCCATGCCCAGCCCCATCACTGCACACAGGCCAAGCATCATCCACACGTTTGTGGTAACACCGGATATCAAGAGAAAGTAAGGGACGAGGTAAAGCGAAAACATAAAAATGGTTTTTATCACCATTTCGCTATTGGCGGTGCGTTGAATCTTATTGCTTTTGAAATATTGGTTCACGCGCTGGTTTAGCGTGACGAAAAAATCCTGCTGCTTATTGGCAAACTTCAAATTTAAGTTGAGGCTCATGTTTTTTATAACAGATGAATGTAGATAGTGTTTTACAAATTTGCTAAATCCCAATCTTCAAAAGTAAGGAATAGAATGGTGATTATTTCCGGGCAAGGAATTTTTTTGAGAGGCGGTTAATAACTGATGTTACGCACAATCATATTTCATTGTTTTTTCTTAGTGAACCTTTGTGCCTGCCTAGCCGGTAGGCAGGTCTTTGTGCCTTCGTGGTTCAATTTTCGAACCCTTACCTTGCCACGAAGCCACCAAGTCACTAAGAAAGCACGAAGTGCGTAACTCCATCTGTTATAGCGGAGGTCAACTAAAATTCGGCAATTACTGTTTTGCCTCCTTTGGTCACCTCTCCAACTGCTACCAAAACTTTCGCATCCACGGGCAAAAAAATGTCCACACGCGAGCCGAACTTGATAAAACCAAACTCATCTCCCTGGGCAAGTTGCTGTCCTTCTTTTATATACCACTTGATCCTGCGGGCCAGTGCACCGGCAATTTGCCTGAACAATATTTCTTTGCCGTTGTTCATTTTGGCAACCACGGTGGTGCGTTCATTTTCAGTACTTGATTTTGGATGCCATGCCACCAAGTATTTTCCCGGATGGTATTTGAAATACGAAATGGCACCTGCCACAGGCATACGGTTTACATGCACATTGATGGGCGACATGAAAATGGATATTTGCTTTCTGCGCGATTTCAAATATTCAGTCTCCTCGGTTTCTTCAATCACCACCACTTTTCCATCGGCAGGGGCGAGCACTTGCTTTGGGTTTTTTTGAACTTCAAAAAGGGGAATGCGAAAGAATTGAAGGATGATAAGATAAATAACAAGGCTTGCTCCAATGCCTATATTCTGTAATGTGGTAGAACCTGGAAAGAAATAAGAAGCGGCCCAGTTAAGTGCGAAGAGCACAACAAGCAAAACAAATAACAATGTGCGGCCTTCGCGGTGGATAGTCATAATGGATTCAAGATTTTCAGGTAACCAATGAGTTCGTAAATCTAAAATCTAAAACCGCAAAACTAAAATTGGGCACTGATAAATATCAACCTATTTAGAACCCTCCACGGAATTTGTAAGTTTTGGCCACCTTATCAATGGCAACCATATAAGCGGCAATGCGCAACGACACTTTATATTCAACAGCAGTTTTATACACAATGTTGAATGCATCTTTCATGATGCGGTCGCTCCTGCGGTTCACACGCTCAGCCGTCCACTTGTAGCCCAGGCGGTTTTGCACCCATTCAAAATACGAAACCGTTACGCCACCTGCATTGGCAAGAATATCGGGCACTACGCTAATGCCTTTTTCATAAATGATGCTGTCGGCTTTAGAGGAAGTAGGTCCATTGGCACCTTCCACAATCAGCTTGGCGCGGATTTTTCCGGCATTGGAAACCGTGATCACATCTTCGGTGGCGGCAGGCACCAGCACATCCACAGGCAACAACAAGAGATCGTCCCCGGCAATTTTCTCAACTTCGGCATAGCCATCCAATGAGCCTTTGTTTTTATCGCGATACGCTGCGGCCGCATCAATATCAATTCCATTTTCATTGTAGTACGCACCCGATATGTCGCTCACCGAAACAACTTTCAATCCCCGTTCGGATAACAACCGCGATGCCCACGAGCCCACATTTCCAAATCCTTGCACCGCACACGTGGCCTTGTATGGGTTTATTTTCAGTTTCTCCATCGCGGCCAACGCAGATACCATCACACCCCTTCCGGTAGCTTCTGTCCTTCCCAGCGATCCACCCATCACGATCGGTTTTCCGGTAACCACTGCGGCCACAGTCATGCCTTTGTTTCTGGAATATTGATCCATCAGCCAGGCCATTTCGCGGGGGCCTGTGCCCATGTCGGGTGCGGGAATATCCTGGTCGGGGCCAAACACGCCCATCATCGCTTGCGTGTAAGAGCGCATCAACCGCTCAATTTCCCCTGCCGACATTTCGCGCGGGTTGCAGGCAACACCGCCCTTCGCCCCACCATACGGAATATCAACCACGGCACATTTCCAGGTCATCCACGCGGCCAAAGCTTTTACCTCGTCTAAGTTTACGTGTGGATCGAATCGAATTCCTCCTTTGGATGGACCCAGAATGGTAGAGTGTATTACACGATAGCCCTCAAAAACTTTTATGCTGCCGTCATCCATGGTAACGGGCAGCGAAACAATCACCTGCTTGGCGGGCGACTTTAGCACATTATATACTTCGTCTTCAAGCCCTAAAATCTGCGATGCCGTGTGGAAGCGCGACATCATTGCCTCGAAGGGGTTTTCTTTATCGCTAATAGGTGCTGGTTCGATGTACGCCATAAATTTTTGGATTTTAGTAAATGAAGTTAAGTGGCCCTTACGGGGATAGATTTGCAAATCCCTCAATTAAGCAATCTAAATCGGTTGCAAAGATATAGGAAAAGGAGAAAAGTAGATTATCGGCTTATTAAATTTATAACAACTGGATGGGTTATATAAAAACGGGATCGCGGTTCAAGGGCCGCTATTACAGATCGGCTTTTTAATAAGCCCATGTGTTCAATCGATTGGCTCCTCAAAAAATCTCCAAAAACGCCACGATAAACGGTGCGGAAATCAATAGTCCATCGAAGCGGTCTAAGAAACCACCGTGGCCAGGAAGGCTGGTGCCGGAGTCTTTTATTTCGATGCTGCGTTTAAGAAGGGATTCTACCAGGTCGCCAAAGGTGCCGCCCACAATAATTATCAAACCGATCACTATCCATTGCCACGAGTGTATGGTAGGATCGTGCCCGATGGCAGAAAAAAAGTAAGGCAACCCGTAGGCAAATGCCAGGGCCAATACAGCTCCACCGGCAAAACCTTCCCACGATTTTTTGGGCGAGATGCGCTCAAACAGTTTTCGTTTTCCAAACAACGTGCCCGCAAAGTAGGCACCTGAATCGCTGGCCCACAGAATGAACACGCAGCCAAATATGATTTGATAATCATACCCTTCGTTTTCAAATGTGGCAATGTTGAGCAAGGCAATGGGGGTGGCTACATAAAAAATTCCGAGAAAGGTGTAAGCAATATTGGTGAATGGTTTTCGCTCGGTCTTTTTATAGAGCTTTATCATATACACGCAAGAGACAATAGGAAAAATCAAAAAATAGTAGCGGGGCAAAATATCGCCTCGCTCGATAAAGAAAGACAGGCAGAATATCAACACACCACAGATGGTACCAAATGTTTTCTGCACGATCATGCCATCCAGCCCTGCGAGCTTATAAAACTCAAGAAGGGTGAAAAGACAGATGATAAAAAACACAAGGAAGTAAGTCCACTCACTGAACATGATAGCAAACACAATACCCGCAGCACCCAATAGCGCAGTGAGCAGACGTTGCGAAAGATTGCTGAATTTTTTTGGAGTGCTCACACCGAAACTTGATTATGGGTTGAGTGATGTTTTTTGAAGTAGAATAGCAGCCCTGCAAAAATCAATGTGAAGGCCGCCACTACAGGCCACGGTGCCGCCTCGGGCGATTCCATATCCATCGTGATCACGCCTTGCTGATAGAGGTACAACATCAACACCGAAAAACCATTGTTTACAAAGTGCGCAATCATGGGCAGCAGCAAATTGCCCGACCACACATACAAGTATCCGAACAATGCGCCCAGCAACATGCGCGGCACAAAACCAAAAAACTGCATGTGAAAGGAACTGAAGATAATGGCCGAAACCCAAATGGCAATGTGATGATTGCCGCTTGCCCGGAAAATTTCGGGCTGCAACATGCCACGAAAAACCAGCTCCTCTCCAATAGCAGGCAACAATGCGATAACCACTACACCAAAAAGAAAATCGCCTATGGAATTGAACACCGTAAAAAACTTCGTGAGTTCTTCGGCTTGCGTTTCCCGTGCGCGCGCCCAGTCGCCAAAGTCCTTTAAAAAATCGGGGAACACGATGTTTGAATTCCATTCTATGAAAACTGAATTGATGGCCATAAATGAAATCACCAACAGGGCAGTTACACCAATCACGATAAGTGATGTATTCTTTTTTATCCAGGCAACCGGATTTGTTTTTTCAATGGACCAAACATATAAAGCCGGAATCAGGATCAGGCCAATAAGCGTAGCACAACCTTGCATGATCAAAATCGGCAACCGTATTTCAGGAT
>JANOQB010000303.1:0-5160 GCA_031422215.1 Cytophagales bacterium
AACTGTCCGATATTTTCGGACAGTTGGCTTCCTTCCTTATTCAACTTAGCTTTTAGGTCGCTCCAATATTTTCTTGGTCTGTCTGTGCCCGTAAGAGCTTCAATTACATCAATGATAGAGAAATACCATAGCTCGTTTTCCTCATCCCATTGGGTTCTTACTTTTTTAGATTCGAATATTTTAATGTCGCTCATATTATCTCTACAAAATTATCAAGGTCGCCAATTTTAACTATCATGGCCACATCCATGCGCAAGCCCAAAAGAAATGGGGTAAGGATTTCATGGATGGTGAGGCCGGATGTCTGCGTGTGCAGATAGGCAAAAAATAGTACCCTGGCCAAAATAAAAAATGTGAGCCACAACAAACACAGCGATCCAAAAAACCGGAGGCGATCTTTCATAGTGGCGCGAAGATACAAAACCAATAGTAGAAGCCTCCAAATTCCGGTGGCATGCAAAGACGCAAAGAACGCAAAAAGTTGGATGAGTGATGATTTGCACCATCATTTTGTCAAGGTTACTTTTGCTGCACCATTTTAATTCAAATCAAACCCTCTTCATGAACAAAATATCTTTAGCAGCATTTGTCTGTGCACTCACTCTTTTTTCACATTGCTCAAAAGAAACCATCGGCCCTGTTACCGACATTGGGGTGTATATCAACGAAGTGCAATCAACGGGAGGCGATTGGCTCGAAATTTACAACGGCACTTCCTCGGCTGTCAACCTTGCGGGTTTCAAAATTTATGACGACCCCGCAGCTAAGTTTTCCATTCTATCGGGCACTGTTCCCGCCAAGGGGTTTTTTATTTTGATATGCGATGGCACCGGTGTGGGAGGCAATGCCAGTTTCAAACTCTCATCCCTCGGTGAAAAGATTTACATGGAAGATGCCAAGGGCACTGTGATTGATGAAGTGGATTTTCCTGCCATGACCAACCGAAGCTCGTATGCCCGCTTTCCCGATGGAGCAAAAAGTTGGGAAGAAACTGGTGACATTACCAAAAACGCAACCAACGGACCAGGGCACGCGCCCATTATTTCGCTCCTTGTCCGCACACCACAAGTTCCAGGTTTAAGTGATGTTGTAACAGTGAAGGCAACCGTAACCGATGTGGCTGGTATCACCTCTGTAACTTTGCATACACGAAAAGATGCTGCCGCCTTCACATCAAGACCGATGACGCTATCGGCAGGTGTTTATACGGCAACTATTGCAGCAGCTGGCACCACCGGCACAATAGAATATTATGTGGAAGCGGTGAATTCAAAAACCATCAAGAGCAGCTACCCTGCCAGTGCACCCGTCAAAGCATTTTCATATCTGCTCAATACCGATCCGCTCCCTCAGCTTTTCATCAACGAGTTTATGGCGTTCAATGCCACCTGTTGCCCCGATGTGCAAGCCGGCATAAATGAGTTTGACGATTGGATTGAAATATACAATGCCGGCACCGCTGCCGTGAATATTGCCGGATATAATTTGAGCGACAGCTTGGCCAATCCGTTTAAGTTTACCATCCCCACAACGAATGCAGCCCAAACTACCATTCCCGCTGGTGGCTATCTGATCATTTGGGCGGATGAATCAACGCAGGAAGGTGTGCGCCACGCCAACTTTCAATTGAGCCAACTAGGTGAAGCCATTGGCCTTTACTATTTGGACGGAAGAAAAATTGATGAGTATTCGTTTGGCACCCAAACCGTGGATAAGTCAACTGGAAGGACTACCAAAGGAGACGCTTGGTTAACCACTCCGCGAGTGCCCACACCCGGTGCGGTGAATAAATAACCCTTGAATCTTGCGGCATAAATCTCAATCTTTAAGGCTTGAATCTAAAGAGCCTAAGAATTTTGTCTTAACCTATGTTCGACTTTTTCCCCGATCAACCCGCTTTTCAATATCCCGACATGGTGAACATCGCCTATTCGCTGGCGTGGGCATTTGTGTTGGCCTCTTTGATTGCCATCACGCATCGTGTCACTTTTTTGGGCGAATCGTATCCCAAACATTTGTTTCAAGCACTCGTCTTGGGCTCGATCGTAACCGCTATGGTAATGATGGCCATTGGCGATAGTTTGGCAAGGGGATTAGGTGTGTTTGGTGCGATGGCCATAATCCGTTTCAGCACCCGCATTGAAGATCCGCGCAATGTAATTTTTTTGCTCGCTGCCATGTGCAGTGGCTTGGCCGTGGGCGTGTTTGGGTTTGCCATATCCTTTTCGGGAACAGTTTTCTTTTGCCTCGCAGCGTTTGCCTTGCATTTCTCGCCCTTCAAAATGTTTTCGCACGGTCACAAATTGGAAATCATTTTACACGGTGAACAGCACCGGGCCATGGTGGAAAATATTTTGCCACGCTACTGTGGAGAGTTCAGGCAGATTGGCGTTGCTTCCACCAAAGAAGATTTTTTGAAGTTGGAGTACTCGCTCTCCCTTAAAGATTCAACAGGAAAAAATCAAATGGTGCAGGAGTTAAGAAAAATTGAAGGAGTGACGCGCGTAACAATTTCAACCATTGAATTCAACAACACCAGAATCTGATCCATGAAAATAAATTCCTTTTATGTGTTGGTGCTTGTGCTTTTGGCCGTCTTGTTTTTTGCTACCAAAAAACTTTACAATGGCAGTGGCAAATCGTGGGTGGGCGTGGCCGAAGCCAAGGACTACACCATCACATCCGAAAAGCAGTCCACTGTATTGTCCATTCATGTAGTGCAAGGCCAAGCCATTGATGCAGGCGATACATTGATCCAACTTTCGAGTGTGGCACTCGTGCAGGACATTGAAAAATTAGCCAGCCGCATTGGCCTTTTGCAATCGGAGAAAACTGAAAAACAAAACTTAGTGAAGAGCGACATAGCCTTGTTGCAGTCATCTCATTCCATTGAAATAAACGGGCTTGAAAAGGAAATCAGCGGGGCAGAAAGCGAGTTGCAACTAAACCGAAACCTTACGGCTGATTTAAAGCTGAACAACAACCAACCCACGGTAAGCCCGCTGGAAGAAAAAATAAAATCGTTGAAGGAAGAGATCGTGCTCCGCAAAAATTCACTTCAAATAAAAATCAGCGACATCAACCAAAAGAACCATGCAAACCAATCGCAGTTGCAAAACCAGATACAACTTTTGCAAAACGAATTGATTTTGTTGAAGCGCGAAAAAACAGGCTTGGTAAAAGTGGCAGGAAGCGATGGTGTTGTCGAGTCCGTCTCCGTAAAGCAAAGCGAAGAAGTGGATGCATACACCAACCTGATTTCCATTTTGCCCAAAAGCCCAACCTCTGCTGTTGGCTATTTGCATGCTGAGAAAAACAATCCTGCCATAGGCACTAAGGTGCAATTGCTTGGCTACGATGCCCGGTGGAAAACGGCCGAAGGAAAAGTGATTGGCTATGGGGCCATCACCGAGTTACCAGAAATCTTGCAGAAATCCACGGCCGTAAAAGCGTTTGGAAAACAACTATTCATTGAGCTTCCCGCGCAAAATGATTTTTCCACAGGCGAGAAACTGCTTATCCGGCTATGGGAAAATTAAATTTTCTATGCCTGTTTTGGATTTTTATAGCTGGCACAATTTATGGCCAACCCCTCACGCTCAACCAATTTTTAAAATCTTCGCTCAGCGATCCTGTGTTCAAGTCGTTTGATGCGCAGCAAGATTACTTAGGCAAAAGTAAAAACTACACGCTGCCGTGGATCAGCCGCCTGCAATTCCGCTTTCAGGACAATGAGTTCAACGACTTTCAAAACCGCTCTGGCATTCGTTTGGATCCGGTAAATCCGTGGCAGCGCAAAAATAACAATCAGTATTTCCAGGGTATTAAAGCGCTGAGAAACCTTGAACAGAAAGTTCAGCTAAAAGAAATTTTGAATGACCGGTATATCAAGGTCGTGGAATTCTGGATGGCAGAAGAAAGCACCCTGCTAACAAAAAAGCAAAGAGAAATCCGGGAACAGATCGTGTATGCTTTAGGAAAGAAGGCTGGCTCAGCAAATTTTGATGCCGATGATTATTTGGAGGCGCAGTTGGATGTGATAGCCAAAGAAGCCGATTGCCACGAGGCGGATTTTGACCGGGATGTGGCGCGCGGAAAAATCTTGGCCATCGGTGGTGCTGAAAGTTTTGACTTATCCTTCAGCGATCTTATCAATGTGGATCAAATCAGCCAACTGGCTGAAACGGAAACTGCTGCCGAACGAACAGACCTTGAAGTTTTAAAGCAGCGAATGGAAGTATCAAACCTGAAAATGAAATTGGAAAAGACGAACGTTGACCTGGGGTTTTTGCAAACCATGTATTCGTCCGACAGGCGGATAGGAGGGGAGAACAGCGTGGGGCTGGCCTTGGGCATTAATATTCCAATCGCCAATCAGAACAAAGAAAATATAGCGCGTGAAAAAATGAACAACCTTGAACTTTATGGTGAGTTGGAACAATTTCAAGCGGAAGAGAAAATAAAAATTGCTAATGCGGTCGCCCATCTGAAACTGCATTTGATCAATTATAAAAAATTGGACAGCCTTATTGTGGCAGTGAAAAGCAAAGGATTGAATGTGCTTACCGGCCAGAGCAACAATTATGACCCTGTGATTGAACTTAAATACCAGGAGAAGTTAATCCAGTTTGACCTGTTGAAAACGAAAATAAAAAGAGAAGTTCTTATGGAATACATTTCCTTTCTTGCCAATTCAAATAAATTGCAAGAGAGACCATTAGTGAATTATCTTTCGAAGAATTTTGAAAACGTAGAGTAGTAAACGCAATCCTATCATCATCCAAAAATTTTTTATGACAAGTAGATTTTCTTCAAACCCACCTGCCTTCATGGCTTTGTTTCTTGCCCTCACAATTTTTGGTTGCTCAGAAAAGAAAGCACCTGCCGATCTAATCATACGCGGAGGAACCATCTATACAGTAGAGGATTCAAACCCGGTAGTGGAGGTGGTGGCCGTAACCGATGGAAGAATTGTGTATGCAGGCGATCTAAAAAATCTTTCCAAGTACGAAGGAGAGAATACCCAGGTAATTGATTTGAAAGGCAAGACCATGACACCCGGATTTATAGAAGGACACGGACATTTTATGGGTCTTGGCTATAGCAAACTATACCTTGATTTGATGAGCGTTACCAGCTATGAAGGTATGGTAGAAAAAG
>JANOQB010000304.1:0-9902 GCA_031422215.1 Cytophagales bacterium
GCTAAAGCCTTTTCAATCGTCAAATTATAGTAAGCCTACTTTGTCATGTTACTTCCAATTAATGAAACTGTCATCGCGGGCGAGGGTGCTCAACCTTTATCATTATTGAAAATATTCAACTCGACCCTGCCTGTCCCGGTAGGCAGGTCTCGTTTGCTTGTGAACCAATTTAAAAAATTCTCCCCTCGCCCGGAATGACACTTTAATGAAAATGTCATCGCTCTTTTGATTATCCGTTTTGATCTTGTCATAAATTTAGAACTTGACAAAGTAGGATTAAGCAAATAGTATTTCTATTGTTTAATTACGATTAAAACAAAACCCGGCTCATCACCGGGTTCCTTTTTTTTCGAGATTATATTTTTCTACTCAACTACACCATCGGCAAGAACAATCACCCTGTTCTTGAGCACTTCCACCACTCCACCCGTTATCTTGACTTGACTCGCAGTTTGCTTCGATTTATATTCCACAACGCCCGCTTTGAGCAACCCTACCAAGGGCGCATGGTTGTTGAGAACCTGGAAAGATCCATCTTCGCCCGGAAAGGTGGCCACCGATACTTCTCCTTCAAAAATCTTTTTATCAGGTGTTATTATTTCTAATTGCATAATTATTTCGCGTCAGCCATCATCTTCTCTCCTTTGGCAATAGCTTCTTCAATATTGCCCACTAAGTTGAAAGACATTTCTGGTAGGTGATCCACCTCGCCATCCATGATCATATTAAACCCTTTGATCGTGTCTTTGATATCCACCAGCGCGCCTTTCAATCCCGTGAAGGCTTCGGCTACGTGGAAGGGTTGCGACAAGAAACGCTGCACCCGTCTTGCCCGCGACACGGTAAGTTTGTCTTCATCCGATAACTCATCCATACCCAAAATGGCAATGATGTCTTGCAATTCTTTGTAGCGTTGCAAGGTAAGTTTCACACGCTGCGCACAATTGTAATGCTCTTCGCCAACTATATCGGCACGCAAAATCCGTGACGTTGAATCCAACGGATCCACAGCAGGATAAATACCCAACTCGGCAATTTTACGGCTCAATACCGTAGTGGCATCCAAGTGGGCAAACGTTGTGGCCGGTGCTGGGTCGGTCAAGTCATCGGCAGGAACGTAAACGGCCTGCACCGATGTGATCGAACCATTTTTTGTTGATGTGATGCGCTCTTGCATGGCTCCCATTTCCGAAGCAAGCGTAGGCTGATATCCCACCGCTGAAGGCATGCGGCCCAACAGTGCCGACACCTCAGAACCTGCTTGTGTGAAACGGAAAATATTATCGATAAAGAAAAGTATGTCGCGGCCTTTGCCTGTGCCATCCCCATCTCGGAAATATTCCGCCACGGTCAATCCCGAAAGGGCAACACGGGCACGCGCACCAGGGGGCTCGTTCATTTGGCCAAACACGAAAGTCGCCTTCGATTCTTTCAGCTTGGCATGATCAACTTTTGAAAGATCCCAACCACCGGCATGCAACGACTTCATAAACTCCGGGCCATAATCCACAATGCCTGCCTCAATCATCTCGCGCAGCAAATCATTTCCTTCGCGTGTGCGCTCGCCCACACCGGCAAAAACCGAAAGGCCAGAATATGCTTTGGCAATGTTGTTGATCAGCTCCTGTATCAACACCGTTTTGCCAACACCCGCACCACCAAACAAACCGATCTTGCCACCTTTGGAATAAGGTTCGATCAAGTCAATAACTTTAATGCCGGTATATAAAATCTCCTGCGAAGTAGAGAGGTTTTCATACAAAGGTGCCGACCTGTGGATGGGCAATGTTTTTTCACCTTTCGGTTGTTTCATGCCGTCAATCGCCTGACCAATCACATTGAAAAGCCGGCCTTTGATATCGTCACCAATAGGCATTTGAATGGGCGAGCCTGTGTCGGTCACTTTCATGCCGCGCACAAGGCCCTCGGTTCCTTCCATAGCAATGGTGCGCACCCGGTCTTCGCCAAGGTGCTGCTGGGTTTCGAGCACGACTAATGTGCCATCTGCCTTTGTTACTTCCAATGAATCAAGAATGTTGGGGAGTTTGGTGCCGGGCTCGTCAAAAGCCACGTCCACTACCGGACCGATTACTTGGGTTATCCTACCTTTATTAGCCATGGTTAAATGTTGGTTTAAAATTTTTTTGGTGACAGATGCCATTACAAAATCAGGCCCTACCTACCGTAAATGCAGGCGCAAAAGTAGGTTTTTGTAAATTGAATACAAACATGACTTTAAGGTTTTATCAGGTTTTATTGAATTGTTTGGCGGTGAAATGTTTATGGTGAAATAGCCATAAATCAAACCCTTCTTGGACGAGTTTATATTGTTTGGCGGCATGGCCAGGCGAAAACGCGTGGCCACCGGGCTATGCACCGCAAGTCCTCGCTCCCGCTCCAAATTGCCAACCCTTCGCTGTGGGCTTTTCGCTTCTATCCCTTGCCGGGGTGGCAGGCAGGCAACAGTTTGTGTCTTACAAAACAAGCGAAGAAAGTTGTGCGAAATTTAGTTTGTGAAGACACCAAGTCATTAACGGGTGAATGATAAATTGCACTGACCAGCAAAATTAACAGGGCACGGTACACGTACTTTTCATTCAATTTTTAGCTTGTTCATGTATGTTTCAATTGTTGATTCGGCACTTTTTTGTCTTGACCTGCCTTTGCCGAAGCGGCTACGCGGCAGGCAGGCACAAAAAGTACCCACGCCACAGGCATCCCATTGGGGAAAAAAGTCAAGACAAAAAGATGCTTCCTCCCGCATCCTATCGCACCCCCGCCTTTTTGTCGGGCCAGCGCACTTGAGTTTCAGGATAAATATTCTCCATGGGATTTGGTTTCTGATGATAGGCTATTGTTTTTTAATCCAGTGCAATTTGTCATGCACCCGGTATGATCGATGTACCGTCTAACACTTAATTTACTTTCAATCAACAAGCCCCACATTATTCCATTAATTTCGCCCCACAAAATAACCTGCCCTTATGAAAAAATTATTGATTTTCCTTTCTGTCCTTCTGGTTTCTGTGGCCGCCAAAGATGCCCCTTCCTGGTATTACGAACTCCGGGTTTATCGCTTGGCCGATGCAAACGATGGGGCGCGTGTGGAGGCATATCTTGAAAAAGCACTCCTTCCGTTCCTGCACCGCAATGGGATAAAAAATGTGGGCGTGTTCAAACCCATGAAAGAAGATACGGTAAACACCAACCGCATTTATGTGCTCATCCCCTACAGTTCGTTTTCTCAATTTGAAAAGACCACTACGGCATTGCAGGCCGATGCCAAAACCATTGCCGATGGAAGTGATTACGTAAACTCCGGCCATACCGACCCACCGTATGTGCGAATAGAAACCACGCTGATGCGCGCGTTCAAATTTATGCCTGCTCCCGCTGTGCCCAACCTTAAAAGCAGCCGGATGGAGCGTGTGTATGAGTTGCGCAGCTATGAAGGTGCCACCGAAAAATTATATCAAAGCAAAGTGCACATGTTCAACGAAGGTGGCGAAGTAAAACTTTTCAACAGGCTCAACTTCAATGCCGTGTTTTATGGCGAAGTGCTTAGCGGCAGCCGCATGCCCAACTTAGTGTATATGACAAGTTTTGAAAACAGGGCCGACCGCGATGAACATTGGAAAGCATTCAGTGCATCACCAGAATGGACAACCTTAAAGGTGTTGCCACAATATCAAAACACGGTTTCGAGAAACGAAACAATTTTTCTTACAGCCGCTCCGTATTCTGATTTTTGATATCAGGCATTCATAAAATAAAAAAGGAGTCTGGTTATTCAGACTCCTTTTTTTTGGTGGTCAATCTCTCTAGTGAAATTGTCACAATACTTCCCCTGGTTCCTCTATTCGGTTGTCACTAAACGGTTGTCCCTCATCGCCTCTCGTTTTCGGGGACGATGAGATGGAGCGTACCTCGCATGGCGTATCGTCCCCGAAAACGGGAGACGATACATGACACCTCAATTTGTGAAAGTTATTTTGAAAGTTTTCCTAAGGGTTTCTTCAAGCAGTTCCCCCTTCAGCACGGAAATATTTTGATTTCAGTTTGTCGTCCCACTCATCGGCATAGATGCCAACCCGGTTGAAGGTGCTGGAGATTTCCGATTTATCCAATCCTTCCAATTCGCGGATGGCTTTGATGTAAGCGTTGTCTTTGAAGACTGTGAAAGCCACTCCATACAGGTTATGATTGATCTCGAGCAGTTCTTTCGTAAACAGATGTTGATTGTTCACTGGCAGGGCACACACAAAGGCGAGGATCTGGAGATAGCCATAATCAATAAGTTCTCCCTTTTCATTTTTACCTTGGAACACATCCACCCAAACAGTGGCCGATCCAAGTTTAAGGTTCCATTGTCCTGGCTGCTGGCCACGGCAGGTGGCTGGGTCAACACCAAGTCCGGTGATGACCGATTCAACCATGTTGTAGTATTGTTGAAAGGCTGGCATAAGAATAAGTTTAGTTGTTGGAATGGATTATTGTACGCTCAATAAATGTAGTGGTTTCAACATAAAATGACAACCTGAGTGTGCATGACAAATTGCACTAACCAGCGAAATAAACAGGGCACATACTTTTCATTCAATTTTTAGTTGTTCATGTTTGGGTTTCAATTGCTGATTTGGCACTTTTTTGTCTTGACCTGCCTTTGCCGAAGCGGCTATGCGTCAGGCAGGCACAAAAAAGTACCCAAAAAGGTCAAGACAAAAAGATGCCCGTCTGACCGGACGGGCAGGCTTCCTCCCGCACCCCATCTCACCCCTGCCTGCGCCTAGCCGCTTCGGCAGGCAGGCCCGCCTTTTGTCGGGCCAGCGCACTTGAGTTTCAAAATCAAGATTTCTTTAAGGGATTTCTGCTGATAGGTTGCTGTTTTTTAATTCGCTGTCGGAAGAGCGAGTAAAAAAAACAAAGGCACCTTATCTGGTGCCTTTTTAATTTCAACGCAAGTTTTGTGCCTACTTAAAATGCTTCAGCATCACCACTTCTTCAGGTTTTAGAAATCTCCATTGGCCGCGGGCAATATCTTTTTTGTCCAATCCGGCATACACTACACGGTCTAACTTCAATACTTCATAACCCAGCGATTCGAATATCCTTCGCACGATGCGGTTCCAGCCAATGTGCAACTCTATGCCAATTTCCTTTTTGTCGTCACTTACAATAGCAAGCTCATCAACCATGGCACGCCCTTCTTCGAGGTAAACCCCTTCCTGAATTTTCACAAAATCACTTTTTGCAATCGGCTTGTCCAGCTCTACTTTGTAAATCTTCTTCGCATTGTAGGATGGGTGTGTGAGCTTGTCGGCCAGGTCGCCATCGTTGGTGAGCAGCAGCAAACCTGTGGTGTTCCTGTCCAAGCGGCCAACCGGATAAATCCGCGCACTGCCCGCATTGGCAACTAAATTCATTACCGTGTTGCGCTCTTGCGGATCATCGGTGGTGGTGATGAAGCCTTTTGGTTTGTTCAATAAAATGTAAACCGGCTTTTCTGCTTTTAACCTTTTTCCTTCGTAGCGCACATCATCAGTCAGTTTCACCTTGTGGCCCATTTCGGTAACGGTCACTCCATTTACAGTCACCAATCCCATCTTGATCAGTTCATCGGCTTCCCTACGGCTGCCCACACCACTGTTGGCGATGAATTTGTTCAACCGTATAAGGTCCGGATCGCCTGGGGGTTTGTCAGTTTTTAAAGACCTGGTTGACGTTACGCTTTTTGCTTTGTCAAACGGTTTTCTTTTAAACGGAAGCCCACCCATGCCCGCGTATTTGCGTGTTGGTTTTTCAATTCCTTCACTGCTTTCGGATTGAGGAGCCAGTGACTTTGAATCGGATCCATCAGTATCCGCTTTAGCTTTCTTGATAAAATCTTTTTTCTCTAAAATTTTTTTCCCGAAACCTGTCGCGCTTTTTTCAAAAGGTTTTTCTTCTCCCTCGGCTCTTTTTTCAAATGGTTTCTTGGCGAAATGCGGAGGCTTGTCGCTGCTTGCATCAAACGAAGCAGGTTCCGTTTTTTCAAATGGCTTTTCGTCCCCTTCCTCCTTACGCCTGCCTTCAGGGGGATACGGTTTTTTTTCGAAGCGCGTAGGCTCGCTGCGCGAAAACGAACTGGGCTCCCTCTTTTTGAAAGGCCGTTCGCCTCCATCATCTTTGCGCCTGCCTTCAGATGGATATGGTTTCTTCTCGAAGCGGGGAGGGCTTCCGTCACGCGACCCGATTGAACGGCTATCCCTTTTTTGAAATGGCTTGTCATTGCCATCGCGTCTTTCAAATGGTTTTTTGGCAAAACGTGATGGCCGTTCAGCGCCTGAATTGTAAGGACCGGAATCTCTTCCCTTGAATGGTCGTTCGCTGCCGCTGCCATCGTCCCTTTTTTGAAATGGCTTCTTGCCAAACCGTTGCGGCCCCTCGGCACGTGGAGGGAATGAGTCGGAATATCTTTTTCTAAACGGGCCTTTCTCTCCTCCTTCCCTGCTTGCAAACGGCTTTGAAAATCTTTTTGGGCGATCGCTGCTTCCTTCTTCCTTTCTTCCAAAAGAAGGCTTGCTTGCTCCACTGCCAAACCGCGTTGGCCTCGATGGGCGGCTAGTTGAGTCATCGCTGTGCGTAAACCGCCCTCGTGGGCGCTCATCACCATCCGGTCTGCTTTTCTTTCTGTCGCGAAATGATTTCTCTGCTTCGGTGCGTTTGCCAAAGGAAGTTTTACCTCCGGCTGTTTTTCGTGGACGTGCCATATATGTGTGTTTAATGAGCCAATTGCCCGATTAGTTAAATCGGCAACTGCAAAGGTCGGTTATAGTTATGAAATGGCCATGCACATTGCTTGCCCAAAGACAAATAGGGGTTGATGGAATCAATTGATGGTTGAAAAAAGCCCTTGAGTTCAGCTATTGTTTTCAGGGGTTTCTCCAATGGTGTTTACTTCGGTGGTAAAATCTTTGGGCGTAGGCAGTTCGTTGATATCGTTGATGCCGAAGTATTCCATGAATTTTGGGCTGGTGCCATACAGCAGTGGCCTGCCTATGGTTTCGGCTTTGCCCAATATCTCGATCAACCCTTTATCGAGCAGTTTCTGAACGGCATAGTCGCAATTTACCCCGCGTATGTTTTCAACTTCTGTTTTGGAGATCGGTTGCTTGTAGGCAATGATGGAAAGGGTTTCCATGGCCGATGTTGACAATCTTTTTTTGGATTGCTGCTTCAACATGATGCCTATGCTGGCCTGATAGGCAGGCTTGGTCAAAAACTGATAGCCACCTGCAGTCTTGTACAGTTGGAAGGAGTACTCATCACCCTGAAATTTTTCGTCAATCCGTTGCAAAGCTCCGGCAATATCTTCGTCAGGAACATCGGCATTGAACATTTCGGATAAACATGCTTTTAAGTCCGCAGATTTTGTTGGCGAAGGCGAACAAAAGATCAATGCCTCAATGTGGTTCTTTAAAAAATCCATAGTAAAAAACGAAAGTCCCTCTCCAATAGAATAGAGAGGGATTTGGGTAAGATTAGTCTTGCTTCATCATTTTTGCCTCTATAGACTGTGTGGTGTGCGGCACAGCAATAAGACGCTCTTTGGGAATAAGTTTGCCAGTAACGGAGCAGATTCCATACGTGTGGTTTTTTATCCGCACCAAGGCATTTTCAAGGTTGGTCATGTATTTCAACTGACGGGCCGCCAGCTGGCTAAGGTTTTCTTTCTCAGCAGTTTCGGCACCGTCTTCAAGCACTTTTGTGTTTCCGCCCGAAGTGGCATCGGTGCCTGCATCGTTGTTGCGGTTCAGTGTCTCTTTCAATATTTTAAATTCTTCGCGGGCTTTTTCCAGTTTGCCAATTATAAGTGCTTCAAATTCCTTCAACTCGTCATCGTTGTATCGTGTTTTATCGCTGGGTGCAGCCGCCTGCTTAGGTTTATGGGCAATAGGCCGCTGGTTCACGATCGGAAAATTGGTTAGCTGAGGTGCTGCCTTTTTAGGAACCACCACAACAGGTTTTTGCTCAACTTTTTTAGGAGCGGTCTCTGCAACTTTCTTGACAACCGGTGCAGGTTTTTCCTTCTTGGCTATGGCTTTAGGGGCAATAACTTTAGCGGGTGCTTTTATTTTTTTTGGAGCAACTGCCTTAGGGGCTACCTTCTTTGCCACCACTTTCTTTTTGGCCGCTACTTTCTTTTTGGCCACAACTTTCTTTACTGCAGGCTTCTTGCTAACTGGCCTCTTCGCTTTCGTGGAAGTTGCTTTCTTTGCCTTGGCGGCAGATTTTGCCTTCTTCGCAGTTTTTTTTGCGGGTTTGGCAGCTGGTTTTTTCTTTGATTTGGCCATAAGGATATCCTTTATAAGGTTTTGAAAAAGATGGGCAAAAATACGGGGTGGGGGCTAAAACAAAAAATGTATGGAGTTTTAATTCCGGCCTATTTACCGGCCTATCACCACCCTCTTCCTAAATGTCTTTACCAATCCTTCCAAATCAAAAACCTCGAACCAAATAAAGTAGTAGCCCATCCGGGCTTTGCTCCCATCATCACGGTCGCCATCCCAACGGAAGAAGCCATCAAAGGCAAGGGTTTCATTGTTGGCGATTTCCTTTATCAAACGGCCCTGATGATCCACAATTTTCACATTGGCCGAAAGGGAACTTTGGTCGAAGCGGTAGTTGATCTGGGCGAAATCCTGACCCGGAACGACAGGTGAAAAAATTTCAGGTTCTATCTGCACCGCGTTTTCATCGATCAGGTTTTCTGGCCGTGAGTTCGAGTTGAGATAACCCGGTGTGGCATACCCTGCCGCAGCGTTGGCCGACTTCCAGTTGTCTGGGATAATGGTTGGTTCGATGAGAGAAATCCTTTCGAGGGAAACTCCTTCTTTGTCCTTGAGCAACTTCGAATGAAAGTCATCGGTGTATGCAAAATGATCAACCTCTGTTCCTTGCTCCGATAGCAATACGAGAGATCCTGCATCGTCACTCAAGGATGGCAGTGTAGTATTAAAAAGACTTTTCTCTATCGCGTTTGGATACTCGCTTTTAATCACCGCTCCATCTGTGGTGAACACAACAAACTCTTGTGGCGGAATGATTTGATCTTTTGTGGTTATAAGTTTCAGGTTTGTGTTCGCCCCATCTTCACGGTTGGCCAGCGACCAGCCCTTTAGGTTGATGTATTTAGCCGACACGTTTATCACCTCCACAAAATCCACCCCGCCTGGCCGTGGATTGAACAGGATTTCGTTGACAAACAGGTCTCCTGTTTCTGCTGCTTCGGGCAATGCCAATGAAAGTTTGTTAAAGCCATCCTGAATAAAATTTCCATTGCAATCGCGCAGGCCTTTTACTTCCAAGTTGTACAATTGACGTGGGCTCAGGTCTTGCAGCAGCACCACATTTACATCCCGTAAGGAAAGGGACGTGAACGAAACCTTTGAAACACTTAACGTAGGCGTAAAAGTGAATGCGCTTGCGCTGATGGCTTTCTTCAATTTCTCATTGAAGCGTATAACCAATTCGTTCGGCTTCACTATGGAAATGGATAAGAGCGTTGGCCCGGTAAGGTCGGGCTTGTTGGCACTTACCGAATTTATTTTTCCGGGCGTTCCTCCTTTTGGATTTTCAGAAGCAGCCCAGTTGTCTTCTTCGCCACAGGGATTGTTGGTGTCAATCAACTCCAAAGTCCAGCCGCCTTCCTGCTTGTCCACATCGCGATACCAGGCAGTAGAATAATTTATGGAATCCATCAACAGCCCCGAATTTGTTTTAAGGGTAAGAGCTTCTCCTCCATTGTTGAGTGTAGGGAAGTTAGGAACGCCCAATGTATTTCCTGAAGGAGAAAACAGACTGGAGTTTGCTGTTGAGCAAACGATCCAATACTGGTTGGGCAAAATAATTTTTTGAGAAGG
>JANOQB010000305.1:0-3398 GCA_031422215.1 Cytophagales bacterium
CCTACTTTGTCATGTTAACACACACTTTGAAATCGAGAGTTCCCCTCTCCTCTGGAGAGGGGTTAGGGGTGAGGTCAGAATCGGGCAAATTGATCTCTCACATCAAGACACCTCTCAATGAATTCTGCTTTGAAGACCTCACCCCGGTACTCTACCACCGAACTCGTCATCAAAACCTCACCCCGGCCCTCTCCAGAGGAGAGGGTGACGCTCGATTGAAACTTTGTGTTTATTTTAAAATTCATGTTTTTGCATTTTTAAATTGCTTTTATGTAATCCTTACAAGAGTGGGTTGACATTCGATCGGCACTTATCTCTTTGATGATCGCTTTTTAATCTCATTGTTGACAAAGTAGGGTTAAAATTTTATCCTCAAGGCAATACCCGTGCTCCTTCCGGCCAGCATAGAATTTTCCATCATCGGCTCGAGCCTTACTTGCATTTTTGGGTTCAGGTCAAATTCTTTCAGGTGTGCATCCACGTGCGCATCTACCAATTGCAAGATGTACCAAAAGCCATTTAATATGATAAAGAAATCACGCTCGCGCCTTGTTCTGTCAATCAGCGTGCGCAATTGTTCTTTTGTAAGTTTATCAGGGCTCACTGCGGTGGGGCTAGGGTCGTTCAACAAAACGAAAAAGTCCCCTCTGAACCTTTGGTGAAAATCTTCGTAACGATTGGTGTAGTAAAGTAAAAATGCAAAGCCACCATACACCAAAGGCATCTTCCAGTATTTCTTGTTGTAAAATTGGCCAGCACCCGGAAAGATGGCTGAGTAGAGAAGTGCTTTGCGCGGATCAAACCGCTTGGCATAACTCTCGATCTCTATTATTTGTTTATCGGTTTTTATAAACGAAGTGTCGGCTGGCTGTGCCACTTTGTTGGCCAGAGTATCGTTTTTGATTTCTTGCGCAGAGCAAAATCTTGCTGTTAGTGAAAATAGCAGGATAAGAAAAATCAAGGTGCGCATGTTACACTTTTAGAATATCAAGAATCCGGTTGAGGTCTTCCACGGAAAGAAATGGTATCCGTATATCGCCCTTCTTTCCATCGCTCTTAATACTAACTTTCGTGCCAAAATGTGACGAGAGATTGGCCTGCAACTGGGTAATTTCTTTTATGGCCGGAGATGAAACTGTTTTAGGAAGTTGCCCTTTGGGTTCTGCCATCACCTGCCTTGCGAGTTCCTCCACCTTGCGCACGGATAAATCTTCGGAAAGGATTTTTTTAAATATGTAAAGCTGCGATTCTGGGTTATCAACATTAATGATGGCGCGGGCGTGGCCCATCGAAAGCCTTAGATCGCGCAACGCTATTTGAATGTCGGGGGGAAGTTTTATCAAACGAAGATAATTGGTCACTGTCGATCGGTTTTTGCCCACACGCTCGCCCAACTCTTCTTGTTTCAAATTGCATTCTGAAATCAATCGCTGGTAGCTCAATGCAATCTCGATGGGGTTCAGGTTTTCACGCTGAATATTTTCGATCAGCGCCATCTCCAGCATCTGTTGGTCATCGGCTAAGCGCACGTAGGCAGGAATGGATTTTAGCCCGGCCAATTTTGAAGCCTGAAACCTTCGCTCGCCCGATATAAGCTGGTACTGGTTACGCGCCAATTTGCGCACGGTGATAGGCTGGATGATGCCGTGCACTTTGATGGACTCCGCCAACTCATTCAATGCCTCCTGATCGAAATCTTGCCGGGGCTGAAAGGGGTTGGTTTCAATTTCCGTTAACGGGATTTCATTAAAATTTTCTGATGTATGCGATGCCGGAGAGGTTACGTCCACTTCCAATTTTTCATCCTCGCGGGTATCACCCAAAAGTGCACTCAAACCTCTGCCCAATGCTTTCTTCTTGCTCATTTTGACATTCCGTTTTTATCCAATATTTCGTGCGCCAAGTTCAGGTAACTGATGGCCCCTTTGCTTTCTGCATCATGCACAATTACCGGTAACCCAAAGCTGGGAGACTCGCTGAGCTTTACATTGCGGGGTATGATGGTGTTGAATGCAATTTTTTTGAAGTGTGTCCTTACTTCCTCCACCACTTGGTTTCCCAGCGAAGTGCGCGAGTCGTATAGCGTGAGCAGGATGCCTTCTATTTCTAGTTTCGGGTTCAGGCGCGTTTGAATTATTTTGATGGTATTCAAAAGTTTGCCCAATCCTTCGAGCGCAAAGTATTCGCACTGCACGGGTATCATCACTGAGTCGGCAGCGGTGAGGGCGTTGATGGTTATCAACCCCAGCGATGGGGAGCAATCGATGATTATAAAATCATATTGGTCTTTGATTTTGGCCAATGCCAATTTCATTTTTTCTTCGCGGTGTTCAATGTTCACCATCTCCACTTCGGCTCCTACCAGGTCGATGTGCGAAGGAAGTATATCCAAGTACTTGAGGTCATTTTTTACAATCACCTCTAATGGGTCCAATCCATCCACCATGCATTCATAAATCCCTTTTTTCACATCTTTAGGATTGATGCCCAACCCGGACGTGGAGTTGGCCTGAGGGTCGGCATCCACCAGCAAGGTCTTGCACTCCAGCACAGCAAGGCTGGCCGCCAGATTGATTGCCGTAGTGGTTTTTCCTACTCCTCCTTTTTGATTCGCTATGGCGATTATTTTACCCATTACTTAGATTGAGTGATTGTTTAGTTTAAAAAATAAATCCCAAATATTTTGGGCTACAAATATAGGGTAATGTGTGAATGAACCAAGGTGTCTTTGCTGAGTGAAAAGTAGGCAGTAGGCGAGCAGTAGGCAGTATATCGGCAATTTCCAAATTCTGACTTCCTTATTCCAAAAGTTATAGAAGTAGGCAATTGCATAGGTAAAACCCTCCAAAGACTTCTGACTTCTAAATCCTAAATTCTGACTTCTCCTTACTATCTCCTAACTCCTAACTACTTTTTCTTCGAAGCCTTCCTCGCCTCTTCACTGGCTTTCATGGCCTGCTCCAATTTGCCCATGAAGCTTGACTTTTTGCCTGTGCTAACTCCGGCCAGCATTTTCTTTTTGTGGTCGTCCATCACGGCTTTTATTTTGTCCTCGTCCACAAACCGTTTGATGATGGCCTGCTGCGCAAACGTGACCATAGTGGAAAAGAAATAATAGAAACTCAAACCAGACGAAAACGAATTAAGGATAAACATAAAGATCACCGGCATGATGTACGACATGGATTTCATCGGGCCCTGCACCGAACTGATCTGGTTGTTTTGCCAAGTAGAAAGCAATGTGGCAGCCGTCATCAGGATCACAAATAAACTCACATGACTTCCATAGAATGGGATCGCAAAAGGCAACGTGGCTATGGAGTCGTAGGTGGACAAATCTTCGGCCCACAAGAAGGGTTCTTGGCGCAACTCAATGGCCACCGGAAAAAACCAAAACA
>JANOQB010000306.1:0-6908 GCA_031422215.1 Cytophagales bacterium
ATCTGCCTGATAGTGGACCCACCTACCAGCACTTTGTTTTGGGCTAGATTAAACCGCTCTTGGGCAGCTAAGTATTCATCGGAAGCCAATTGTACCTGAAGTTGCAAATTGGCCATCTGTGTTTCCTTTTCAGCAAACCCCGAAACATCATACTTGAGGTTCCTCAACGAAAAGTCAATGGCCTGCAAGTTGGACCTTGCAATTTGCAGCTCTAAGCTATACGTATCGCGGTCTTTTAGCATCTGTTTCAATTCGGCCTGCTCCTCCGGATTGTTCATGGCCACCAGGCGGCTCATTTCCAACTGAAGTTCGTCCCTTAGCTGGTTGATGATCCTTGCGTCCACGTTGTTTGCATTGGCTTCATTTATTTTTTTGCGCAAATCAATGATCCGCTGGTTCACGGTCATCAGTTCATCTTTCCCTTTTGCCTGCAGCGGCCTGATTCTATTTTCGAGGGTTGCCAATGAAAGCTCCAGCCCATTTATTTTTTTTCGCTCAATCTCTTTGTTCATCTCATATTCTGTGAGTTGGGCAATTTTCTGTTGAGACTCAGCACTAAAATTAAAAACATTGTTTGTCTCTTTATAGGTGTTCAACGCTACCGTTTTTTCGTCCAACACCTTTTTCTTTTGTGCCAGCAATGATTCCAGTATTTCAATTGACTCGGAAGATTTATCGGATTTGTTCACCAAGTTGAATCGGATGTACTCCTTGCACAGAGTATTTACCAGAAAAGCTGAGAGGGTGGGATTTTCCGAAATGTATTCGATGTGTATAAAATCTGAGGATCCTAGCCTACCGACAACAATATCCTCAATCAAGATATAAGGATCATAGCCGTAACTGTAGAGCAAGGTATTGAGTTTGTCATCCTCTGCTTCAAAGGTGTTCAGTGGCTTGAGCGCACTGGCTCTTTCCTTGAAAAGTGCAATGAATTTTTTCTTTACTTCATCGTTCCATTCAAAATCTATAGCCTCTTCATTCATTTCGCGAAAAGGCGCACCGCTTTCCAGATCGTGCAATATCAGCTGATACGAAACCAGGGTTATAACAGGTACCGAACCCATCGACTCTATGATATTGGTGATCCGGCTATTGACCTCAAAAGATCCCGATTTTACTTCGTTAAGGTTGACAGACTCATCATTCATTGACCCGCTGGCCAATTGTGCGTATGACTTATACTGGTCGTCCATCCGGGAAACAAAGAAAGCGGTGACAAGGACTGAAATAAGAGGTACACCAATCAGTATCCAGATCCGTTGCTTAAGAACACGCAGTATATAGAGTAAGTCCATTTAGTTAAACAGCAAATTTACTGAAAAATAATCTTTAATATGGTTAAATAAGCCCCTTCATTGATTTTGTGGATTTTGAAACCAGATGGTTGGGCAGAAAAAAAACAGGGCTTTACAAACAAGCAACTACCTATATAATCTAATCAGCACGGCTTCCTTCAAATCATTGTTCAACCCATTGTCACTATCCGTGCCAAAAGTAATCCTGGCTCCTTCTATGTCCGCATCTTTTACATAACCCAGTACTGCGAGCAGGCGCTTTTGAAACCGCTCCAGTTCATCAGGCCCAATAGCACTCCTCACAATAAGCCTTACGCGTATTTCTTTATTTTTTGCAAGTATATCAACAAGCGTATTTAAATGCTCTTTATGCAAAGCCGACAGCACTTCTGATGCCTTAAAATCCAACCTGCTTTGAAAATCCTTCACGGTTAGTTTTTTAATCTCGGCCTCACTTAAATAATTGATCAGGTCCTTAAAGCTAAGAGGGTCTGATTTTTTTATATTGATTTTGACCCGGTAGATATCGGCAAATTCAGAATCGCGATTGCTGGAAAAAACCCCCACGCTGTCCCCATATATCGAAAAGTAAGAATCAAATTTTGGACTGTTGATTTCACTGCCCAGGTTTTTGGGCTGGCTCCAAACGGTCCAGCTATCATAAAGCCGCTCGGTAAAATAAATATCAGCGTCACCAAAACCGCTGCGCCCATTGCTCGAAAAATATAGCCGCTTTTTGTCGGCTGACAGATAGGGGGAAATTTCGAAACCCTCGGTATTAATGGACGCCCCAAGGTTTAAAGGCTCGCTCCAGTTGTCGGTGGAATCTTTTAAGGAGATGTAGATGTCTTCCTCGCCCATCGAGTTTTTGTCTTTCATCGAAATCAAAAGCACGTTCTGGTCTGGGCTCATATAATATCCAACAAAATCATTTGTATTGATCCCAGGTACAGCTATTGGTTTTGGTTCGTTCCAATCTGCTGAGCCCCGTCTTGAAATGGCAACACCACCTTTGTTGGAATAACTATTTAAAAGGAACACCACCGAATTGTCTTTGCTTATACCGATCACTGCATTGTTGTCTTTGTTGTTCCACGGTTTGATTTTGTTGGATGCCGGGCCCCATTGTCCTTGGGTGTTTTTAGTGGACATCCAAACGTCCATGCCGGCAAACTTTCCACCTTCGTTTTGTGGTGCGAAAGCACGGACAAAATAAAGTGTCTTTCCATCGCTTGACATCATGGGGCTGATTTCTTCAGCGCTTGAGTTTATTTGCGGGCCAAACCGAATGGGCTTTTCAAACTGAAGCTCCTGTGAGCAAACCGGGGCTGCTTGCACGAGCAGCACATAAAAAATAAGGAACTGTATCTTCATTTACTTACCAAAATTTTGGCCGCATGTCATACTTATTGAACAACGAAATCCCAATCACCAATTCATGCACACTTATATTAAACGACCTTAAATCTGATAAATATTGATCGTAACAATAGTTTACTTCAAAATTGGATTTTGTGAACCCAAGCAGAATGGAAACCTTTGAATTGCTTTGGTAGGCCAATCCAAAAAATCCAATTTGTTTGTAAAGCACCCGCGCATTGGCAGCCCACTGCAAATCATAATCCTTAACAAAGACTGTATTAAACCCTGGGGCAAGTGACAGGTTGGGGCTTAACGTAAATATGCTTCCGGCCTGTAGCATGTACCGGGCTTTGTGTGTGCCTGCCAATAGTTGGTCGCCACTTAGCTTGGGTGTGGCAAGGTTTTGAGCAGATAATCCCACAAAAAAATATTTTGAATACACAACCGATCCAAAGTCCACTAAAAATGAACTCTGCCTCCCTTGTTGCGATTGTGTCAGCTCCTTGTAAAATAGGTCATTTACATCATCGCGCACGGTCAATCCCCCAAAATCAATGCGTTGGTTGGCATACCCTACTTTGGTGCCCAAGGATAAGTTCAAACTTTTTGTGATGGGCAAATGATATGCATAGTTGGCATTTATCTGAAGCGATTGATAAGGGCCTACCTTCCGGTTGGTGATGATGCCCCCAAGGCCCTGCTTTCTTCTGAACCCTTTTTCCATTTTAACTTTTTCTAGAACACCGGGGTCGCTAAGCCGCAAGGAGTTTGATCGTTGTGCAGATCTGTTCGAACGGTTCAATGCACCATTTAAACTTAAGTAGAGGTTATTGTCTTTTACTCCGAAATTGTTCCAGCCTTCCCTTATGCCAAGTTTTAAATCTAAGTAGTCCTCAATGCCGGTAAACCCAGCGTTGATGCCCGAAAGGTTTAAATAATATTGTGTAAAGTCGTTTTCCTGGGCTTCGCAAGGAAGGATCAACCCATACATCAACCCGAAAAATAAAAATGGCCTCAACGATCTTTTCATTTCAAAATAGTTACCGTGCCCTGATATCTGCGCTTGCCATTGTTCAATTCTATTGAATACAAATAAGGTCCGGCAGGAAGTTCTTTGCCGTTGTGCTTGCCATCCCAAACGCAATTTTTATCGGTGCAGCCAAAAACCTTTACACCATCTCTATCAAAAATGGCAATGTTGATTTTTGTATAGGTTGTAAGGGTGCCATCAAACTCCCAAACGTCATTCACCCCGTCATTGTTGGGAGTAAATGAATTGACAATTTTCAATTCCGGAAACACCTCCGTGATATGCACGATCCTTGAGGCCACATTGCTGTTGCTGGTGCTGTCGTTTACCGTGATGGAAATTTTTTTGTCATCGGCTTCCGCAGCCACCGGGCTGAAAAAGGCAACCTGCGTAAGCGCAGCCTCATAATTGGATTTGGTGTCCTTTCCGGTAAGCACCAATTCCCCAATGGTGGCATTGAATGTTGGGATTATTCTTTCGCTAATATTAAAACCAATGGAGAGGCGATCGCCACTTTTAAAGTTTTCGGAAATTTGGATTTTTGCAGCGTGGATAAAATTATTGTCCACATCGCTGACCACCAATTGTGATGTCACCTTCACAGCATCGTCACCCAAACTGTATGGAACAGGTTCCGTTTCGATGTTGCCCAACACAGGCGGATCATTGATTGCGCTTATTTTAATAGTTGCTTTGGCATTCACCTGCGAATAAAACACACCGTCAGATGCGTTCCATGTAAAGGAGTCGAAGCCATTGTAGTTAGGGTTTGGAAAATAAGTAAGATTGTCGATCTGACCATTTTGAACAGCAACTTCCGATCCTACCAAAAGCGAATTGCCCTTCCATGTCAATATTCCGTTGACAGGCAACGCAGCGATTTTTACAAATACAATTGGGCCACCAGAGAAACTTGAAAAATTATTTCCGAAGTCCCCATACTTGAACAGAACGGATTGGTCTTCCAGTGTTTCAACTTGAAAATCCCCCAGCGAGGGAGGAAAATTGGGAGTCACTGTCATAGTTCCTGCTACATGATTGATCGTATAGTTGTTGTCCAAACCACCAGACAAAGTAATGGGGTAAGTGCCCGCTTGTGAAGACAAGGTTGCAGTGGTGGCAGCTATAGGTAGATTGTCTATACCAGCCGGTGAATCCGTATTTAAAAATCCACTGTAAGTAATGGTAAGTGCAGGGTTTGGCGTTCCAAACAAGCGACTCTTATTGTCGGCCGTGGCTGCAAGCACAGCTTTGTTTATCGCAAGCGTGCCCGTAACATATACAAAGTTGTAATTATTATCCGATCCACCGGAAACAACAATGTCATAATTTCCAACCGAAGAATTAACGGTGGCAATCGTGGAAATACCAGGGGCGAGGTCCAATAGGGCCTCCGTTTCTCCGTTTACAAAACCACTATACAGTTTAGTAAAGTTTGGATTTTGAGCACCGTAAATCCTGCTCTCGTTTTTAGCGGCAACAGTCAACGTGGCCTTGTTAACAGTTACAAGAACTGTGGTAGGATCAACAATGTTATAATCAGCTTGATCCACCGGAACGAACCTTACTGACAATACCTGATTGGCCCCGGCCCCAAGCATAACTCCGATTGCTGGTGTGTAGGTGAATGTTCCCGGAATATTGGACGTGGCATTAAGTTGAGTGGTGCTTAATAGAGTTCCATACGTGATGGGCAATGGGGCGGACCACGTAACAATGGGGTTGGCTTTTGTAATGGTCAACGTTCCGTTTACATAATTGAACAAGTAGTTGTTGTCCGAACCACCCGAGGCAACAATTGGATACGTTCCCACTGCACTGGAAGCAGTTGCAACGGTGGTAGCAGTTGGTGTGGTATCAATCACCGAGGATGTTTCCCCATTGGCAAAACCGGTATAAGAAATTGTGAACACAGGATTAGGTTCGCCATACGTTCGGCTTAAACTTGCAACGTTTGCAGTGAGTTGAACCTTGGCAATGGTGAGCGTTCCATCGGCATAAACGAAATCATAGTTATTATCATCTCCGCCCGATACGGTGATTGCATAGGTCCCCACATTGCTCAACACCGTGGCTGAAGTAGTTGCCGTGGGCGATGTGTCCAAGACATTGGAAGTCTCGCTATTGGCAAATCCTGTATAAGAAACCTGGAAACTTGGATTTGGCGCCCCATAGCCCCGGCTTGTGCTAACCCCCGTGGCAGTCAACGTTGCTTTGGCGATTGATAAGGTACCAGAAACAAATGCAAAGCTGTAGTTATTGTCCGAACCCCCTGAAACATTAATAGGATAAGAGCCAACCGGAGTGGAGGCTATGGCCGTAGAGGTTGCCAAAGGTCGGGTGTCTATCACAATATCTGTTTCCCCATTTACAAAACCAGATAGCGTGGTGCTCAGCACTGGGTTTGGCGCACCATAAATACGGCCCGCATTAAAGGCTGTTGCTGTGATAACCGCTTTGTTCACCGTTATCAGAGCGGCTTCGGTAACTATATTATAAGTGACCTGGTCCGTGGGGTTAAAAGTCACTTGTAGGATTTGATTGGCACCCGCATTCAAGAGTGTTCCAATAGCGGGATTGTAATTAAAAGTACCAGCCACACTGGCTGTAGCATTAAGTTGAGAACTACTTAACAAGATGCCATAGGTAATTGCTGTCGGGTCGTTCCAGGTTATTACCGGATTGTCTTTGTTGTTTACGATCAGTTGCACTTGGGTGCCTGCTACGGAGTTGTAATTATTTAAATCATAAGGGACAAAATCGACAATTAATGTATGCGTACCTAAACTGAGTACGGTGCCGAAATCAGGTAAGTAATAAAAGTCTCCGCCCGTATTGGCAGTGGCATTCAGTTGAGTGCTTGATAAGGCAACATTGACTTTGATTGGAAGAGGGGTAAGCCAAGTAACAGTTGGGGCGGCCTTGTTAACTGTGATTGAAACAGTTCTTCCATTCACCGGGTTATAGTTGGATAAATCGGTGGGTGTAAAATCAACGGTAAGAGTGCGGAGTCCTGCAGGCAAGACCACTCCGTCTGCCGGGCTATAGTTAAATGTGCCAGACACATTGGCTGACGCATTTAGTTGAGTAGGACTTAAAGGCGTACCATAGGTAATGGGGCTTGGGTTGGCCCATGTAATTACTGGATTGGCTTTGTTCACGGTGATCAAGACGGTTGCTTCTGCCGGAATGTTATAATTGGTAAGGTCTGTTGGTGT
>JANOQB010000307.1:0-4318 GCA_031422215.1 Cytophagales bacterium
TGTTGCCCTTCACATCAAAGCTAACAGGAATTTGATTGTTCAACCTCAACCGTTCCAAACTAATATAGCTCTCCATGTATTCGATCTCTTTGCTCAACGGCACTTTGGGGTGATTGGAGTCGTAGATCATGTAGCGCATCATCTGCGAAAGTTTGGCGATCACTTCCGTGGTGTTGTCCGATTTTGTATAGGCTAAGTAATATAAATTATTGAGTGTGTTGAAAAGAAAGTGTGGATTGATCTGGGCCTTTAAAAAATTCAATTCGGCCAACAATTTTTCGTTCTCTAATTCCTTTCGTTTGGCTTCCAGTTCAAACCAATCAACAGCAAAGCGAAGCATGCCCACAAAAATCACAATGAACAAGGTGATGGCCACAATCTGCACAATAAAGAAAGTAGAATAAAAATAATTGGCCTGGCGTGTATATTCATCAATCAAATAGCGCTGCAAGTGAACCCGTATGGTAATAAGCAAAGCAAACGGAATAGAAAGCTCGAGCAGATACCTCAATACATTTTTGCTTTTCAAAAAACGAGGCCACGTATAATAATAATTGAGGTAGGCGATGAGCATGGTAAACACCAACTGCACCGAGGCAGAGGAAATCATGCGCCCCCAATCGTAGCCCCTGCCGCGTTGAAACTGGCTTATCTGATAGAGGTTGAACGAAAGATATACGCACCAAAAGGAGACATGCAAAAGCATTACCCGGTTTCGGTGGAAGAAAGTCTGCATTATTTTTTGTTAGTTGAAATTATCGGCAAATGTATCGGGTCAATCCCAACTCATAGCACGTTTTGCTTGAGTTTTATACCGTTTGCACTTATCCATCGACCGATGCACTAAATAAGCATACGATCGTTTCAGTCGAAAAATCAGCCGGGCAATCGAACAAATAGCTTAGATGGTCTAATACCCCAAAATAACATAGAACTAAAATCTTCCTTTGCAGTTAGAATAGGCGAACAAGAAGCGCAAAAGACTTATTATCCTCAAAAAAATGAAAAAGCTATTTACCCTCATCACGATCACCTCATTGGCCATTACCCTGGCTGTTGCCCAAGTTACAGCCCCTGCCAAAGGAAACGGAAGGATATCCGGCTCCATCATTGATACCGAAACAAACCAGCCCGTAGAATTTGCCAACGTGGCGTTGATCGACCCTAAAACCGGAAAGCCTGTGGATGGTGCCGTGGCCGATGCGAAAGGGAAATTTACTATCGTGAAAATTGCAGCAGGCACCTATCATGTTGCCATCTCTTTTATTGGGTATGAAACCAAGACCATTGAAAACGTTGATCTGACTGATAAAAAAATTATTGAATTGGGCACGATAAAATTGCCCAGCGAAGCAAAAGTGCTGAGCGAAATAGTGGTGGAAGGCCAGAAGCAACTTATTGAAGAGCGCGTGGACCGCACTGTATATAATGCCGAAAACGATAAGACCACTGCCGGGGGCGATGCCACCGATGTATTGAGGCGTGTGCCCCTTCTTTCTGTTGACCTTGACGGAAATGTTTCTTTAAGGGGCAATTCAAACCTGCGCGTGCTTATCAACAACAAACCATCCACCATTGCCGCCAGCAGCGTGGCCGATGCGTTGAAACAAATTCCGGCCGATCAAATAAAATCCGTAGAGGTGATCACTTCGCCCTCGGCCAAATACGATGCAGAAGGTTCATCGGGCATTATCAACATCATCACCAAAAAGAACACACTGCAAGGTGCCACGCTTAATGTGGACCTCGGCACAGGTTTGCGCGGTTCCAACTTAGGATTGAACGGAAGCTATCGCAAAGGCAAAATGGGCTTTTCGCTGGGAGGCCACGGAAGGGCCGGCTACAACGTGAATGGCGGTTTTATAAACAATCAGACTACAGGCAACCAACTTACTAGGCAAACAGCCGAAACCAGAAGAAATGATGTGATGGGCCGCTATCAGTTAGGATGGGATTACGACATCAACAAATACAACTCTTTGACGGCCTCGGCACGATTGGGTGGGCGCAGTGGCACCAACTATCAAGACGGGCTTTCTTCCGAAACTTATTTTAACGATGTGCTCACAAGCACCAGCTTTCGCGATGTGAAAACAATTGACAACAATGCCAATCTGGATATGAACTTAGACTACACCCGCCTGTTTGAAAAACCACAGAAGGAATTCAGCATATCTACCCAATACAGCCGCAACAACAGGGTCAATGATTTTTATAATACCATCTATGGCTTGGACGATGACATTTTTCAGCGCAGGAAAAACGAAAACGAAAGTTACAATGAAGAAATAACCCTTCAGCTCGACTATCAAACACCCATCAAAAAAAACCAGATGATAGAATTTGGTGGCAAGAACATTGGCCGTAAAGTTTCAAGCGACTTCCGCTATTTGCAAGCCAATGGCCCCGATGGGGAGTTTGCCCCGGTACTAAACAATAACCAAACAGGAAATATTTTTAACTATAACCAAAACGTAACGGGCACTTATCTTTCCTATACCCTCAACTTGAAAAACTCTTACAGTTTTAAAGCAGGAACCCGCTATGAATACACGGTGATCAATGCAAACTTTCAAAACCCAACTGAAGGAGTAAACCCTACCATCCCATCGTACGGAGTGCTGGTGCCGAGCTTCAACCTTTCGAAGAAATTAAAAGACGGCAACACCGTAAAGGCAGCATACAACAGAAGGATACAACGGCCTTCCATTCAGTTTTTAAATCCGAATATCCAAAACCCAAATCCGTTCAGCGAAGCTATCGGAAATCCGGAACTTGACCCTGAATTTACGGACAACTACGAATTGTCGTACAGTACGTTCATCAAAGGATCGTCACTGAATCTTTCATCGTTCGTAAGAAATACAACGGGTGCCATTCAAAGTCTGCGCAATGTGGTGAGGGATTCGGTAATCCAAACAACCTACGTTAATTTAGGCCAGGAGAGTGCTTATGGTATGAGCTTCTTTGGCAATTTTAATGTCGGAAACCTGTCGTTAAACGGTGGCACCGATGCCTACTATGCCGTGCTTACCAACAACGCGCCCGCAGAAGTGGACCGGGTTCAAAACGAAGGATGGGTGATCAATGGACGGATCTTTGGCAATTATAAATTGAAGAAGGGCTGGGGTTTTCAATTCTTCAGTTTCGTGCGCGGCCGTCAGGTGCAACTGCAAGGGTGGCAAGGCGGCTTTGGCATGTACAGCTTAGGGCTTAGAAAAGAATTTGACAACAAGCGCGGCAGCATAGGGTTTGGTGCCGAGAATTTCCTTCACACTTCTATCAAGGTGAGGAGCGAGTTGAATTCGAACACCATCAGCCAGAAAAGTGTAAACGAAATGCGCAACATGAGTTTCCGCGTGAACATTTCGTACCGTTTTGGCAAGATGAGTTTTGATGCACCCCGTGCCCGCAGAAAGAAATCGGTAAACAATGACGACTTGAAAGATGGCGGTGGCGGTGGTGATGGTGGCATGGACAATGCCAATGCGGGTGGTGGAAACCAAGGTGGCCAACCAAGAAACGGTGCTGCCAATGCTGGCGGCCAAAAGCCGCAAGTGGTTGCCAAGCCAGTCGCTGCAGATACCACAAAAGCCGACCCCAACATGGTGGTGAAAGCGGAAGGTAATTGGACTTACACCGTTGAATCACCTCAAGGTGGCGGTGGGATTTTAAAAATCACTAAAACCGGTGATGCATACACTGGAGTGATTATCAATAGCCGCAACAATCGTGAGGTTGTGTTGAAGACTGTTTCCGTGAAAGGAAATGAGTTGACCTTTGCCTACGAAAATAGTTTTGGAGGCAACACTATGGAATTTTCTGCAAAAGGAATTATTGCTGGCGATGCATTTGTCGGCACTATGGCCATGGGTCAGTTCGGATCGTTTCCCATCAAAGCCAAAAGATCAGAATAGAAATCAAAGAAAGGGTTGTGGGGTTTTTAAAATGCCGGTTTTAACTGCCGGCATTTTTTTTTGATCGTCTCGTTCTAAATTTATTTTGGTATTAGGTAGCAATTTCTATTGCATAATTCCGGTTAAAAGGCCAAAACCTGTACTGATCTGCCACGACATAAACCTTAGTAGAGATCATCCATACATGTGAACTCCAAACTTATTACTTACTGATTACGCAGAACCGAATTTCAATTTTTTTTCTTTGTGCCTGTACACAACACAGACGTGTAAGGTTAATAAGGTTGTACATAGATCGAAGAATCATTTTCTCTACTAAGGTTAAAGCCTACACATAGAGCCGACAATTGAATTTTTTCTTGACCACCTAAACTAAATATCATGGAGCAAAAAAGAAGCCG
>JANOQB010000308.1:0-1918 GCA_031422215.1 Cytophagales bacterium
CTTTCCATCCTGCAAATGCCAAGTGGCGTGCCCGTGGCAACGGTGGCATTGAACGGTGCAAAAAATGCTGGCATATTGGCTGCGCAAATATTGGGCACCGAAAACAAAGCGATCGCAAAAAAATTGGATGCATTTAAGATAGGCCTCCGCAAAAAAGTGGAGGACTCATTCAAGGACATTGAAAAGAAGGGATGGAAGCATGCGCAGTGAGGAGTGAAGGTTCTTCTTAGTGAGACTCGTCTATATGGGGTGGTTCAATCTCCGTACTCTTTACCTTGTCACGAACCTGCCTGATCAGTAGAGCTTAACATCAATTAATAATGCTCTCTGCCCGCGTGTCTCAATATCTCCATCAAACAAACACCCGGATTTTCCTCTATATCGTTCTGCCAAAACCTGAAAACGGAAAATCCCATTTTCTCCAACGCGATATTGTTTTGCCTGTCGCGCTGCATGTTGCGTTCAATCTTGGGTATCCAAAAGCCACGGTTTGATTTGATGGCCGCCTTCTTATTTTTCCAATCGTGGCCATGCCAAAACTCACCATCGATAAACACCACAAACTTTTTTGATTTATTGGATATATCGGGCCTGCCTGGCAGCCCTTTCACGTGTACCCGAAAGCGGATACCTGCTTTCCACAGAGATTTTCTGAAAGCAATTTCAGGCTTGGTGTTTTTGTTGCGGATTTTTGCCATCGCCTCGCTACGTTTCTTGGTAGTGTAAAAACCCAAAGCCTCCTCGAAGCGCGGCACTTTTATTTCAAGCTCGGGGTATGGTTTGGGCATGCGTTAAAGTTCTATTGTTTGATCTCAACAAAAAAATTTAGGTTGGAAGTTCACTAATTTGAATACGCGATTGTAAATTTAAGTCGGGAGGCTAATCAATTAAAAGCGTAATTGTGATGGAAAAAGAGAAAGGAATAAAAACTGCACAATCAAAGACGAAACATAAACAAAATCAAATCCGAAAGCTGGCCACGATAGAGGCAGCATTCCATTTTCTTATTGATGATGAAAGAACAATTATGGAACAGTACAAAATACTTAAAAAGGCTGAGAAGAATCATCCAGACGACTTAGCTGTTGATTACACAAATCCTGTTGAAGAAACCGAATTGGACAGTGCGGGAGAATTATATGGGAAAATAGAAAACATGATTAGCAGTAATATCAAATTTGCAAACCGGATATTGAGAGTGAAATAATTATCAACTTGCCTACATTCACCTAAACCTCAATCTCAATCTCACCATCGGGTTGGCCACGGCTATGTTCGGATTTTCCTTTCCCGTCATTTGTTTGTTCACAAAATAATTCTCGGGCGACAGCTTCATCGAAAATTCATATTTTTTCTTCCGCCCTGTTTCACCCCGCATGTTCTTCACCAGGTTTTCTTTTTTAAATTTGTTGAACATCGCCTGATGGCCAATAAGCGCAAGCAACGAAGGCACACCCACAAATGCCGTGGGTGAATCGGCCTGGGCAATGGCCATCACGCCAAAGCCAATCAATGCCGCACCCGTGGCGGTCAGGTTGATGGCACTGCCTTGCTTTTTGGTAAGATGTAGGTTTTTAACAGCACGCTGCGCCCATAAAGTGCCGGCCACGGCTGTCGCTGCCGGAACAAGAAAGAGCCCGCTCGACCCGGAGTTGTTGTACAATGCCTGCGCTACCAGGGTAAAGCCGATGCCTGTAGAGATCAGTGCCAACGAGTTTACAACGTCCACATCACCGCGGGAATAATCATACCGCTTTGAAACCTTGTTGCCAATAAGCAATCCCGAAACGCCACCGGCCAGCAGACTGAGCCCAGCAACGTTTGCATTGTCCGCCTGTACTGCGGCCGCTATCGAAACGCCAACATACGGTCCTAAAAAACCATAGTGCCGCATCATTTCGATTTGACCATCGCTTGT
>JANOQB010000309.1:0-4279 GCA_031422215.1 Cytophagales bacterium
CATAGCATTACATCATTCACTAACAAGTAAAGGACAACCGCAGCCAATAGCGACAAAGGCACTTCATATTTTACCGTGTTGCGTTGCACAGCAAGCGGATAGATAAGCCCGGAGATGCCCAGAATAAAGAGCAAATTAAAATAGTTGCTGCCTATGATGTTTCCAAAGGCTGCATCATTCTGGCCATTTAAGGAAGCCATCACGCTCACTATAAATTCAGGTGTGGATGTGCCGAATGCAACCACGGTGAGGCCAATGGCCAAATTTGAGATGTTGTATCGCTTGGCTGCTGAGGAGGCTCCATTCACTAAAAAATCAGCGCCTTTTATCAGGATGGCGAATCCTGCCAATAACAAGGTGATGGTTAGGAACATAGGTATTTTGGTTTTAGGGTGGTGGAAAGATATAATCTTTCTTTATAGGCACAAAAGTTACCTGAAAAAAAATAAGGCGGGTTATCCCTCCAAATATTTTTAAATTTGCGGTTTGCCAAATCATGACCCTTGATTTATTCATCACCTTCTTTCTTGTCTTTTTAAACGGATTCTTTGTTGCGGCCGAGTTTGCCATAGTAAAGGTCAGGTCCTCGCAAATTGCACTGGAAAAAGGAACGCTTTCAAAGGATGCAGCCAAAATCATTATCAATAACTTAGATGGCTTTCTGGCGGCCACTCAATTAGGTATTACGCTAGCCAGCTTGGGCTTGGGCTGGATCGGGGAGGATGTGATGTCGCAGATCATCCTCAATTCCATACATGGTTTAGGTTTGCAAATGAGTGAAAGCACGGCCCATAGTATTTCGTTGCCCCTTGCTTTTGCCATGCTCACGGTGCTTCACATTGTGTTTGGCGAACTGGCGCCCAAGTCCATCGCCATTCGCTACCCTGCCTCCACCACGTTGCGGGTGTCAGTGGCCCTGCGGGTATTTTATTTTGTTTTCAGGCCGTTTATCTGGTTGCTGAATGGGCTTGCCAATCTTATCCTTAAAATATTTGGCATAAAACCACTGAATGAAACGGAAATCCATTCCGAAGAAGAGCTTAAACTGATAATAGCCGAAAGCGAAGAGGGCGGTGCCATTGAAACTTCGGAGAGGGAGCTTATACAAAACGTGTTTGATTTTGACAACCGGGTGGCACGGCAGGTGATGATTCCTCGCATGAAGATGAGCATGATAAAGGCAGACACCTCCATTGCCGATGCGATGAACATTGTGTTGCGCGAAGGTTACTCGCGCTATCCCATTTACGAAAATTCGAAGGACGAAATCCTTGGGGTAGTTCACGGTAAAGACATTGTGACTTCGCATATTTCCAATTCAGGAAAATCGTTGCGCGATATTATGCGGCTTGCCCATTTTATTCCAGAGACCAAGCCCATTGATTTGCTGTTGCGCGAGTTTCAGCGCAGAAAGACCCAGATGGCTTTTGTGGTGAGCGAGTTTGGCGGTGTGATAGGCTTGGTCACCCTCGAGGATATTTTAGAGGAACTGGTGGGCGACATACAGGATGAGCATGACCATGAACAACAAATTGTTACGCCCATTGATAAAACCACGTTTCAAATTGCAGCCCAATCATCGTTGCACGACATCAATAAGTTCCTTGAAGTTCCTTTTCCTGAAGCCGAAGAGTATGAAACCCTGGCCGGTTTGCTTACCTACGAGAGGCCAGCGTTAAAAGAAGGAGATGAGTTTGACCTTTTCAATTATAAAATCAAGATCCAAAAAATTATTCAAACACTGCCGGAGACGGTGGAGGTCCGTTTAATTGATGAAAAGGCATAGCTAAAACCACTTCTTGTACCGGAAGTAGCCAACCATCATTACAAAAATTACTCCCATTACTATCAACACGTCCATGTAGCCGTGCTCCCATTTCATTTCGGGCATGTTGGGAAAATTCATTCCATAAATGCCGGCAATAAAAGAGAGGGGAATGAAAATGGTGGTGATCATGGTGAGCAACTTCATCACCTCGTTCATTTTGTAGTTGATGGTGTTCATGTACAAGTCCATCATGGTTGAGGTAAGATCCTTATAGGTATCCAACGAGTCGATGAGGTGAATGACGTGGTCATACACATCGGCAAAGTACTTTTCGTTTTGTTCTTCAATAAAACCATTCTCATTTTTAACGATTTTATTGATCGCTTCGCGCAGGGGATACACCACCCTTCTTAAGTAAATGAACTCTTTCCTGATTTGTTGGATTTGCTGAAAATCCTTAACGGTAGGGTTTTTAGAAATATTCTCCTCAATGGCTTCAATTTGATCCCCGATTTTCTCAAGCACGGAATAATAGCTGTCAACAATGGTATCCACCAATCGATAAAGCAAATAATCCACGCCACGCTTGCGTATAATGCCATTGTCCTGTTGGATGCGGGTTCGGATACCTGAAAAAATATCGCCCTCCTTTTCCTGAAAAGACAAGAGATAATTTTTGCCCAGCACAAAACTGATATGCTCATAATCTATTTTGTCTTCCTCAAAGCGATAGAGCATCTTCAAGGTAAAGAAAAGGTGTTGGTCAAGCTGATCGGTTTTTGGCTGATGGTCGGTGTTGAGGATATCCTCGATCAACAAAAAATGAAGATCAAATTTTTTTCCTATCTGGGCGATCAGATCGCGGTTGGAGAGCCCGTCCACATTGATCCAGTTATTCCGGGATCGGTTATAGTTCTCCATCAGTTCATCCAATGGCTTGTTTTCTGCAACCAAAACAGATTCCTCGTTGTATGAAATCAACTCTATGAGAACCTTCTCATGATTTTTTCCATCCTGATTGGCCCTGAACTCATGGGTAAGCTGTTCGGTTACTTTGTGAAGGGCAGCTTTGCGATTTCCTTTAATGGATTTCATGTGTTACTATTATTTATTAAAGGTCACATGCCTGTCCCGCCAACTGCGGGGGAATGCCCAGCCTAGTTATCAATCCTGTGCATGGCTTTGCTATTTGGCATTTCATACTTAAAATAACTCATTTATTAATTAATACTCGCACCGGAGGGCCAAAATCAATTTTCTCTTTTTCAAACCGTTCTTTGATTGATTTGTTCAAATCACATTTTAGATCAAAGCCGTTGTTTGGCGAATTGGCCCATGCATAGGCGCGGAGCAAAATGCCAAAGTCGCCAAACGAAAGCACCCTCACCATCACGGGCAAGTGGCCTTTGGTCAACTCTTCGGTGTTCCGGTTGTCAATGCACAGGGGATGCTTGACAGCCTCCTCTTGCATGATCGCCATGGCCTTGTTCAGGTCGGTAGAAAATGAAACCGGGATTTCTATGAACATACAGGTTTTTTCATCTGTCAATGTTGAGTTGATGATCGTCTCATTGCTGATCACGCTGTTGGGTATCACTACCCGCCTGTTTTCAAAATCTTTTATAACCGTGTGCCGCAAGGTGATGTCTTCCACGTCTCCTGAATAATGTTGTCCTATTTTCACCCGGTCGCCCACGCTAAAAGGCTTAAAGATAACCAGAAAAAATCCACTGACGATATTTGAAAAAGCGGACTGTGAAGCAAACCCCACGATGGCAGCCAGCACACCAGCCCCGGTAAGCAAGGTGGTGCCTACCGTGCGAAATGCCGGTATGGACCGGAAGATGACAATGCATGCAATAAGGAATATGATGAAGTCAACCGCATTTTTAAAAAAATTATAGCGGGTAGGATCTACATTGAGTTTCTTGGCGGCCCCACGGATGAACCGCCCGATAACAAAGCGGAGGATGCGCGACAAAATAAATGCGATAACTAAAACGATCAGGGCAAAACCAATCTGCTCCCAGTGCTTGTTCAAGGTATTCATATTCCCGAAAGTACAAATAACTTAAGAGTTGATGTCGGCCCGATCACTTTTTTTAGAAAACTTGATCCTTATCGGCAACGGCATCACATACTAATTGCCATCATTGCTTATTATTGCAGTTCATGTCCACTCGGTTAGATAGCATCAAAGCCCCTGTTGCCAGGGAGATGGAAGAATTCGAACACAAGTTCAGGTCTTCCATGAAAACCCGTGTGTTATTGCTTGACAAAATCATGACCTACATTGTAAAGAGAAAGGGAAAGCAGATTAGGCCATTGTTTGTTTTTTTAAGTGCGGGCGCGTGCGGCACCATCAATGAGTCCACCTATCGCGGGGCCTCTTTGATTGAGTTGCTCCACACCGCTACGTTGGTGCATGATGATGTGGTGGACGACTCGAATTACCGAAGAGGTTTTTTTTCTGTGAATGCCCTTTGGAAAAATAAAATAGCCGTGCTTGTG
>JANOQB010000310.1:0-6982 GCA_031422215.1 Cytophagales bacterium
GGTTTTCAATATCCCACCCAAAGACCTTAACGAAGGAAAGGATTATCCCATTGACTTGAAGACCAACTACATCAAACGCTGCGTGGCTGTGGGCGGTGATGTGATAGAAGTAAAAAATAAGCAAGTGGTGATAAACGGAAACCCGTTGACAAATCCACCGGACATGCAGTATAGTTACTTGGTAACAGCTAAAGATGAAATCAATGAGCGTAACCTTATCAATTTAGGATTGGACCCCGAGGACTACCATTTTTTGGGCAGGCCTGAAACAGACAAAGCGGTTTATCAAATGTTTCTTTCGCAAGCAAAGGCAGAAGAATTAAAATCGTTGCCGTATGTGACCAAAGTTGAGAATGATTACCGCACCGGAGGCGAGGGTGCTGACCCACGCGCGTTTCCTGGTTCGAAATACACTCCCTGGAACGGTGATAACTTTGGACCACTTACCATACCGAAGGAAGGAATGAAAATAGTGGTAAACGATTCTACGTTGTCGATATACGGGTCAACAATACGCGACTATGATCACAACAAAGACGTGAAAATAGAAAATGGAAAACTGAGCATCGAAGGAAAAGAAGTGGTTGAATATACCTTCAACCAAAATTATTATTTCATGATGGGCGACAATCGCCACAACTCATTGGACTCGCGCTATTGGGGCTTTGTGCCAGCCGATCACATTGTTGGAAAAGGGTTCTTCATCTGGCTATCCATTGATAAGTATGCAGATTTCTTTAACAAAATCAGGTGGAAGCGTTTCTTTAAATTGATCCGGTAGATCAATCTTATAAAACAGTCAGTTTGTATTTAACAAGGAGTTTACTATTATTGCGGACAATTATTTAATTACATGGGAAGAGGAGATAAAAAATCAGCAAAAGGCAAACGGACTATTGGTTCATTTGGAGTGTCGAGGAGCAAAAAGAAGATCAAGGAGCAGCTTAAGAGGTCAGCTTCTAAAAAGCACGTGGTAGCTGCTGTGGCCGTTGAGCCAGAGGCAAAACCAAAGAAAGCCGCTAAGAAAAAAGCAGAAGCATAATGATCAAAGGAATTCAAATGGCATGGTGGTGGCACAAATCGAATTTCGATATGTGAGCAGCCTTGCTATAAATTAATTTGCCGAAGGCCCGCTGTTCACAGTGGGCTTTCTTTTTTCTAAAATCTTAATGGCTCTGATGAACTTCAATAAAAATGGTACTACGCGTATTTTGTGAAACACCGGCAAAGGATAGAAGTGGAAAGCCCGAAGTGCGTTGGACTTGCGCGCAGGTCGGACTTGGAACGGATAGCCTGGTGGCGTCTCGCCATGCCGCCATATATTTTATTTTCACAAAAATCTGAGTGTAAAAATAAAAAATTACAACAATGACATTTCAGTTAAAGACATACTCCAAAAAAATGCTGGCCGACACCATCACCCCGGTGAATATCTATCTAAAGTTGAGGGATATTTTTGCTGGCAGCATCCTGTTGGAAAGCTCCGACTACCACGGTCACGAAAACAGCTTATCATTTATCTGCTGCGACCCGATAGCTACATTTCAGGTGCATCAGGATGTTGCCTCCCTCTTGCTTCCCGGCCAGCGGGCCGCGAAAGTTGAGATAAAAAAAGGTGGCGAGGTGACAGGCTTGCTCGAAGAGTTTAAGAATTCATTTAAGCCCGATCACTCCACCCAAAGTAAATATCCGCATGATGGTTTGTTTGGATATATGGCTTATGATGCCGTGCGCTATTTTGAAAACGTAATCATTCAAAAAAGCAAACAAGAACTTCCCGATATTATTTATTCCCTTTTCAGATATGTAATTGTGGTTGACCATTTCTATAATGAGTTGACCCTGTTTGAACACGTGGTGGAAGGAACCCAAACAAACAGTACGCTAGACCGGATAGAACAATTGATCAACAATAACCGGGTGACCACATTCAAGTTTGCGCGCACGGCTTCCGAGGTTTCCAATTACAGCGATGCCGAGTTTCTCGACATCATTGAAAAAGGAAAGCACCATTGCTACCGGGGCGATGTATTTCAAATAGTACTGTCGCGCAGGTTTACAGCGGGCTTTAAAGGAGACGAGTTCAACGTCTATCGCTGTCTTCGCTCGATAAATCCTTCGCCCTACTTGTTTTATTTTGACTACGGAAATTTTAAACTTTTCGGTTCGTCTCCCGAAGCGCAGATTCAAATTTCGAAAGGCAAAGCCCACATTTACCCGATAGCCGGCACCTTCAGAAGATCGGGCAACGACCAGGAAGATGCCGTTCTGGCCGAAAAACTTTCTGCCGATGTAAAAGAAAACGCAGAGCACGTAATGCTGGTGGACCTTGCGCGCAACGATTTGAGCCGCAACGCACACGAAGTTCATGTGGAAGTGTTTAAAGAAATCCAATACTACTCGCATGTGATCCATTTGGTTTCAAAAGTGACAGGCACATTAACACCTGATTCATCCGTGATACAGATTGCAGCAGCCACATTTCCCGCTGGCACATTGTCGGGAGCGCCCAAACACAAAGCAATGACTTTGATCAATCAATACGAAAATGTTAACCGCGGCTTTTATGGTGGTGCCATTGGGTTCATTGGATTTGATGGATCGTTTAACCACGCCATCATGATACGCACTTTTTTGAGCAGGGATAATGCGCTTATCTATCAGGCAGGTGCTGGCATAGTAGCCAAGTCATCCGCGCAAAGCGAATTGCAGGAAGTAAACAATAAATTAGAAGCCTTGCGCAAAGCATTGGTGCTGGCCGAAAAAATCTGAGGTATGAAAATTTTAGTGTTAGACAATTACGATTCATTTACATACAACTTGGTGCACCTTATCCGTGAAAACGGTTATGCCGTGGACATTTTTCGCAACGATAAAATCCCGTTGGAAGAAGTAGCACGCTACAATAAGATTCTGCTATCGCCTGGGCCGGGGGTGCCCGATGAGGCAGGCATTATGAAAGAGGTGGTGCGCGAATATGGCTCGGTGAAAAGTATTTTGGGAATCTGTTTAGGGCATCAGGGCATTGCCGAAGTGTATGGCGCTACCTTGTTCAACATTCCTAAAGTACTACATGGAGTTACTTCCGTTGCCGAAGTTAAAGATGCCAATGAATATTTGTTTAAAGATATTCCGCAGAGATTTCAAGCCACACACTATCATTCGTGGGCGGTGGTGCCTGAAAGCATTCCACAAGAATTAAAAGTGACCGCTGTGAATGAAGAAGGGCTGATCATGGGATTGAGCCATAGAAAGCATGATGTGCGCGGATTGCAATTTCACCCCGAGTCTATCATGACACCCGAAGGCCCGAAGATTATAAAGAACTGGTTGGAGAATAAGTATAATAATTGATAATGGACAATTGACAATGAGAAATGGGAAAGATTAAAAAATAAATGATTCGGATTTCAAAAACAAACTCAAACCCCTGCTAAATACTAACTCCTATCTCCTAACTCCTTCATTCTAACTTCTGACTTCTATATTCTAACTTCTCTCCAATGAAACAAATACTAAACGAACTGATCGACCACCGCTCCCTCAGCAAAGAAACCGCCCATCAGGTGCTGGTGGAACTTGCCACGGGTAAATTTAATATGAGCCAGACGGCTGCTTTCATGACGGTGTATATGATGCGCAGCATTACGGTGGATGAATTGCAAGGCTTTCGCGATGCCATGCTCGAACTGTGTGTGCCCGCTCGCTTCGATCAGCCCGTGATGGATGTGTGCGGAACGGGTGGAGACGGAAAGAATACGATGAACCTGTCAACGCTTTCCTCTTTTGTAGTGGCAGCAGCCGGACAGCCTGTGGCCAAGCATGGAAATTATGGCGTGTCGTCAGCGTGTGGCTCTTCCAATTTACTGGAGCACTTCGGATATAAATTCACCAACAACATCGATGAACTGAAAAGAAGTTTGGACAAAGCAAACATCTGCTTCATGCACGCACCGTTGTTTCACCCGGCCATGAAAAATGTGGCACCCATCCGCAAAGATCTGGGCGTGAAAACTTTTTTTAATATGCTGGGCCCGATGGTGAACCCTGCCTTCCCCACGCGCCAGTTGGTGGGCGTGTTCAGCCTTGAACTTGCCCGGCAGTATGGCTATCTTTATCAAAACACAGATAAAGATTTTCTGATCCTTCATTCACTGGATGGCTACGATGAAGTGTCGCTGACAGGATCGTTCAAATATTTTTCGAATGAAGGAGAACGGATTGCTTCGCCTGAAGACCTGGGATTGCCAACCATCCAATATGAAGACATAAAAGGCGGTAGCACCGTGGAAGAATCTGCCATGTTGTTTATGAATGTATTGGAAGGCAAAGGAACTGTGCAACAAAATTCTGCTGTGATCGCCAATGCGGCCATGGCCTTATATTGCGTGGATAGAAATGCCGGGATGATTGCAGCGGTGGGCAAAGCGGAGGATGCATTGAAGTCAGGCAAAGCATTAGAGTCATTTAAAAAATTGATGAATCATTAGTTATGAAACCTAGCATGATGGAATTTCTCGCAAAGGCGAATGAATATAGCGAGGTTCCATCTGTCCTTAGACTTAAAATTATTATCAGATGAATATTCTAGACGAGATTATTGCACGCAAGCACGTTGAGGTTGCAGAAAGGAAGCAACTATATCCAACCAAAAAATTGGAGCAAACTGTTTACTTTCAAAACCCCGTGTATTCATTGAAGGAGTTTGTGCAACGAAAGGACAAATCAGGGATCATTGCAGAAATAAAAAGAAAGTCGCCATCGAAGGGTGATATCAACACCACAGTTTCCATTGAGCGGACATCCAAAGGCTATGTGCAGGCGGGAGCCTCCGCCCTATCGGTGCTTACTGATTATAAATTTTTTGGAGGTTCCAATTACGACCTTACAGTGGCCCGCTCATTTAATGCGTGTCCTATTCTTAGAAAAGATTTTGTGATTGACGAATACCAGGTCATCGAAGCCAAGTCGATAGGAGCCGATGCCATTTTGTTGATTGCCGCATGCCTCGAACCTAAAAAACTTTCTTCGTTGGCCGTGTTCGCGCGTTCACTAAAATTGGAAATACTCATGGAAGTACATAACGAAGCGGAGGTGCTCGATAATTTAAACGCACCGATCGACTTGATTGGCGTGAACAACCGCAACTTGAAAACATTTGTTACTGATATTGAAATATCAAAACGTCTATCCGACCATATCCCAAGCCATCTAACGAAAGTTTCTGAAAGCGGGATAGAGAAAACCGGGACGATCATAGAACTAAAAAAGTATGGCTATCAGGGTTTTTTGATGGGACAAAACTTTATGCAACATAGCAGCCCCGAAACGGCCTGTAAAGAATTTATCGATGAACTAAATCTTGCAGAAGGAAAATAAGATGGATTTCTCCAACGTAAAATTGAAAATCTGTGGAATGAAAGATTCTGACAACATCCGTCAGGTAAGTGCATTAAATCCAGGTTACATGGGTTTTATTTTTTACGAACCTTCACCGCGCTATGTGGGTTTAGATTTTGAAATTTCGAAAGATTTTCCTGCCTCCACTAAAAGAGTGGGCGTGTTTGTAAATCAATCGGAAAAAATTGTGAGCGAAACCGTGAAGAAGCACAAACTCGATTATGTCCAGCTTCATGGTGACGAGCCATTGCCTTATTGTTCTAAACTAAAAGAAGAAGGCATACATGTAATAAAAGTATTTAGGGTTGATGAAGATTTCGATTTTAAATTGACCCGGCAATTTGAAACTGTGGCAGACTTTTTTCTGTTCGATACAAAAGGAAAATTCTATGGGGGAAATTCAAAACCTTTTGACTGGGGATTGTTATCAAAGTACAATCAGGCGTTACCTTTTTTTTTAAGTGGAGGAATCAATCCCGATAATATCGAATCAATAAAAAAACTTTCATTTAATATTTTTGCGATCGATGTAAACAGCGGGGCAGAATCCGCACCAGGAATAAAAGATGTTAACAAAGTATCAGAAATCATTAACCAATTGCATCTATGAAATGGCAAGCTCTTCTTTCACCCAAAAGGATGATAATGAGTTTGGCCATTCCATATGACTTAAATAAATAAACTATTAACATATGAAATTTAACGTAAGCGAGCAAGGCTACTATGGCCAGTTTGGTGGCGCATACATTCCAGAAATGTTGTACCCCAATGTGGAAGAGCTGCGGGAAAATTATCTGACCATTATGGGTAAGCCCGAATTTCAGGCAGAGTTTCATAAACTCTTAAAAGATTATGTTGGGCGGCCTACTCCACTTTATCTCGCAAAGAGGCTTTCAGAAAAATACAAAGCCACCATCTATTTGAAGCGTGAAGACTTGTGCCACACGGGTGCACATAAAATCAACAACACCATTGGGCAGATTTTGGTGGCCAAGCAATTGGGCAAACAAAAAATAATTGCGGAGACAGGAGCCGGACAACACGGTGTGGCAACTGCTACGGTGTGCGCACTGATGGGCATGGAGTGCATCGTGTATATGGGCAAACTTGATATGGAGCGGCAACGCCCCAACGTAGAGCGTATGCGCATATTAGGAACAAAAGTAGTTCCGGCACTATCGGGCAACATGACGTTGAAAGATGCGACCAACGAAGCCATGCGGCATTGGATCAACCACCCTACCGATACGCATTACATCATTGGCTCGGTGGTGGGCCCGCACCCTTACCCTGATATGGTTGCACGATTTCAATCGGTGATCAGCGAAGAAATGAAATCACAACTGCAAACTGAAATTGGAAATCCCTATCCTGATTATGTGATCGCTTGTGTGGGCGGAGGTAGCAATGCCGCAGGTGCCTTCTATCATTTTCTTTCCGATGAGCATGTTGCGTTGATTGGAGTGGAAGCGGCAGGCAAGGGAGTTGACACAGGCGAGTCTGCTGCCACCACAGCATTGTGCAAGCCAGGAGTGCTGCACGGAAGCAAAACATTATTGATGCAAACAGAAGACGGGCAAGT
>JANOQB010000311.1:0-4119 GCA_031422215.1 Cytophagales bacterium
GGAAGGGGAGGCGTTCAGACCGAATTCAATCAAGAAAAAATTGACTTTCAGGAAGCCCGTTTCCGGTGGGCAGCCAAAGATGTTCCGGCTTTTAAATCAGAACCTTTTATAACTACCTATCGCGATTACATTTCCAAAATGAATTTTGAGCTGGCCTATACAAAATTTCCCAACTCAGCTATTAAGAATTATATGGGAACGTGGGAAGACATAAATAAAAGGTATGCCGAGAGCAGCGATTTTGGCGGGGAAGTAACAGGCAACGGATTTCTTAAGAATAAGGTAGAAGAAATTACAGCCGGCATGAAAACACCTGAAGAAAAAATTGCAAGCATTTGCAAATATGTAAAACAAAATATCCTATGGGATGGAACGAGTCGAAAATTTTTGACCACCACCATTAAAAAAGTTCTTGACGAAAAGAAAGGCAACTCGGCAGGGATAAATCTTTTGCTTACCTCCATGCTAGAAAAGGCTGGGCTTAGTGCTTACCCGGTTTTATCCAGCACGCGTGATCACGGTTTTTTGCGGGAAGAAATCCCCGTCTCGTCACAGTTCAATTATGTGATATGCGCAGTAAAAGTGGCGGATAAATTTATATTACTCGATGCCACCGAGAAATTTCTTCCCGTAGGTGTACTTCCCGAACGGTGCCTGAATGGCAAAGGCTTTCTTGTTTCCAAAGAAGGGTTTCAATGGCTGGCACTTCAAACGCCTGGCAAATCAAGAACAATTGTGAACGCTGATGTAGCCATGACTGAATCGGGAGAGCTCAACGGAAAATTGACAATTGAAAGAACCGGTTATTATGCCCTCAACGAACGCAAAAAATTTGTTGACAAAGGCCAAGAAGAATATGTGAAAGATTTTTTGGGCAGCCGCACGTGGGATTTGGCCAAATCAGAGTTTTACAATGCAAAGGAATTGAGCGAGCCATTTAAAGTTTTGCACCAGATGAAAGTAAGCGACCATGTAACATCGGCCGGAGATGTATTGTACATGAACCCCTTCCTGCTCATGCGGATGGAGGCAAATGAATTTTCCCTCGAGAAGCGCGACTACCCCGTTAATTTCGGCAGCCCGTTTGAAAGAATGTACACCTGCAAAATAAAAATCCCCGATGGCTTCCAGGTTGATGAGCTTCCGCAAAGCAAGGTTTTTGCATTGCCCGAAGCAGGCGGAAAATTTTTGTACAATGTTGCCCGCCTGGAAAATGTGATCAGCATAACGTCCATCTTTCAAATCAACCGCGATATTTTCACGCAAGTGGAGTATCCCAACCTGCGGGAATTTTATAACTTGGTGGTGGCCAAGCAGGCAGAACAAATCGTATTGAAGAAAAAACAGTGACATGAAAAAAATACTCTCTTTTGTTTTTTTGGCTATTGCTTCCATTGCCCTTGGCGGGGATTTGAAATATCCGGTAAGCGAAATCCCCGAAGCGTTGAAGAAAGATGTGAACGCAGTAGTGCGGGAGGACAAGATGGTGTACAAAATACTGGCGCAAAACCGGGCGAGCGTGTCTGCTTATTATGCTGTTACAATTTTTAACGAGCGCGGCAAGGACTATGCATCCACCGATGTTGATTATGATAAGCTTTCAAAAGTCACAAGCATTAGCGGCAGCGCGTATGATGCCACCGGCAAGCTGATCAAGAAATTGAAGAACAGTGAAATCATTGACCACAGTGCCTACGATGGCGGGCTCTACAACGATAACCGGTTAAAGTCTGTTGATCTTGCGCAAAGCATTTATCCCTACACCGTGGTGATTGAATACGAAAAGGAATATAAATTTTTGTACACGATAGATGGCTCGTTCGTTGTGCCAGACGAAAAAGTATCAGTTCAATACTTTTCCTATCAGTTGATTTATCCACGCGACCTGGCTCCACGCTACAAATCTTTAAACATTGACATCAAGCCAAAGGCGGGGACTACTGCCGATGGATTTGAATCGCTTACGTGGGAATTCCGGGATGTGATGCCCATAAAGTTTGAGCCGCTGAGTTCGTGGCGCGATGTGGTGCCTCAGATAAAAGCAGCGCCAACCAAGTTTGAGTTCGATGGATATGTGGGCACTATGCAAACTTGGGATGAGTTTGGCCGATGGATAGGTACACTAAACAAGGGAAGGAATATTTTGCCAGAGGCCACCAAGGAGAAAGTAAAGCAACTCACGGCAGGCCTCAAAACAAAAGAAGAAAAAACCAAAGTGCTTTACGAATACTTGCAAAACAAAACGCGGTATGTAAGCATCCAGTTGGGCATTGGTGGCTTCCAGCCTTTCGATGCCACAGTGGTAGATCAAACCGGATATGGAGACTGCAAGGCACTTTCAAACTACATGGTTGCCATGCTGGATGTGGTTGGCATAAAAGCCAACTATGCGTTGATCATGGCAGGCGAGGGTGCCGCCAAAATGATTTCCGATTTTCCGAGTTCACAATTCAATCATGCTTTTGCCTTTGTTCCCAACGGGGCCGATACACTTTGGTTGGAATGCACCAGCCAGACCAATCCCTTTGGATATGCAGGCCATCACACGGGCGATAGAACAGCATTGGCTATAACTGAAAACGGTGCAAAGATTGTAAAGACTCCTCATTACACATCCCAGCACAATGTTCAATCCACAACAGCAACTGTTTCTGTGCTAGCCGATGGAAACGCCAAGGCAAAAGTATCCACTACCTATTCGGGACTTCAATATGAAAACGGAGGACTCGATCGCTTTGTAACAACCCAGGGAGAAGACCAAAAAAAATGGATACAAAGGAACACGGGCATACCCAGCTTTGACATCAACGCGTTTACGATGGTTGACCATAAAGATAAAATCCCTTCGGCCGTGGTCAACATCGATTTAACGCTGAACCGCTTTGCCACGGTGAGCGGCAAGCGGTTGTTCCTTACACCCAACCTGATGAACCGCTCCACGTACATTCCAGAAAAAGTGGAGAACAGGAAAACCAATGTGGTGAGGAGAATGGCCTATACAGATATTGACACCATCAGGTATCAATTGCCGGAAGAAATTTATCCAGAATTCCTTCCAGCCCCCATTGCCCATAAGTCGCGCTTTGGCGAATACGAAGCGAGTTTTAAAATAGACCAGGGCAGCTTGCTTTACATTCGCAAAATAAAAATGAACAAAGGCGAATTTCCACCCGATTCTTACAACGAACTGATAGAGTTTTACAAAAACGTGAACAAAGCCGACCAGGTGAAAATGGTGTTCATGAACAAGACTTGATGAACTGGAGTTATATCAGGTAAACGGTAAGAAAGTTTTAAACTTTCGGAAAGTTTGGGTAAAAACAAATCAGCTACCTTTGCGGATAGAAACCAAACAAACCACGCCATCAAAAAATTTGATATTCCAGTCTATTATCGCTCGTCCATCACGGGCAAAATCAAAGAAGCCCGCAGGATAAAAGATTTGCGCAAGCAGGATTTTTCTCCAACACTATTGGATTTTGGCCCCGTGCAATTTGTGCTGGCACGCCACTTCGGCTTTTGCTATGGCGTGGAGAATGCCATCGAAATAAGTTACCGTGCATTAGAAGAGAATCCTGATAAGAAAGTTTTTCTACTCAGCCAGATGATACACAACCAGGAGGTGAACAGCGACCTGGAAAGCCGCGGCATAAAATTTATCATGGACACAGATGGGTCGCAATTTATTCCGTGGCATGATATCCAAAAAGAAGATGTGGTGATCATTCCTGCTTTTGGCACTACGCTGGAGATTGAACATCTCTTGTTGGACAAAGGTGTGGAGGTGCAAAAGTATAACACTACTTGCCCCTTTGTGGAAAAAGTTTGGAACCGCGCAGAGAAGCTCGGCAAGGAAAACCACACCATCATAATACACGGCAAACCCAACCACGAAGAAACCAAGGCCACGTTTTCGCACAGCAGCAGCAACGCGCCATCTGTTATCGTGAGGGACATGAACGAGGCCGTGCAACTTTCAAATTATATTCTGGAGAGCAAAACCCGTTCAGAATTTTATGATGAGTTTGCCGGCAAATTTTCGAAGGGGTTCGATCCGGATTTGCACTTGCATCGTGTGGGCGTGGTGAACCAAACCACCATGCTGGCAACCGAAACCCA
>JANOQB010000312.1:0-3199 GCA_031422215.1 Cytophagales bacterium
AGAATTTTACTTCTCCCTGTACCGCCTATAAATTCCTATCGCAATCATCAACACAATCACAAACACAAACAAACCTGCCATCCCCCACAGCAGGCCCATACTGCTCTTCACCGATGCCAGCATAACAATGGCCACCAAGAAAACGGTGGCCACCTCGTTCCACATGCGGAGTTGCTTTGATGTGTATTTAAAAATTCCATCGCACTGTTGTTTGTAGATAAAATGAATGGACAGATGATACAACAATAAGCCAAATACAAAACTAACCTTGATCAACAACCACGTTGGAAAACTTCCAAATAGGATGAGCATCCACGTTCCAAAAATAAGCGTGAGCACACACGAGGGCCAGGTAATGCCGAACCATAGCCTTTTGATCATAATATCGAATTGCTTTTGCAGGATGATCTTTTCCGCCTCCGGTTTGTCTTGGGCCTCGCGGTTGTAAATAAAAAGCCGCACCATATAAAACAAGCCCGCAAACCAAGTGACAACAAAAATGATATGAAGGGCTTTTATATAGAAGTACATGTTTGGGGATTAAGATGGGAGATTTGAGATGGGAGATTTGAGATTGAACTATTCCTGTCTTAACGCACTAATTGCCAAAGCCTAAATACATCGGTTAAAGATTTGTTTGTAAACTATTTCTGAATTTTCGAATCTTGAATTAAATGCACAAGCGTTTCAATCCACTCATCACGATCGTTGAGGCACGGAATTACCGTAAACTCCTCACCCCCATTTTCCATATACGTTTCCCTTCCTTCCATCTGTATCTCTTCCAGGGTTTCCAAACAATCGCTAACAAAAGCCGGGCATAGTATCAGCAGTTTTTTTATTCCTTGTTTAGGGAACATAGCCAACTGCTCCGCGGTTGAAGGCTTGAGCCAGGCATCGGCACCCAACCGTGATTGAAAGGACACACTGAATTTTTCTTTGGACAACCCAAGTGCGCGGGCCGTTAGCTGTGTAGTAACCATCACTTGATGACGATAGCATGTGCTGTGCGCTGGTGAGTTTACATTGCAGCAATCTTGCGTTGTTAAACAATGTGCTTTGGTGTCATCTGTTTTTTTTACGTGCCGCTCGGGGATGCCGTGATAGCTGAACAAAATATGATCGTATGGTTTTTCTAAAAAAGGCTTTATGCTGCTGGCAAGCGATTGAATATATTTTGGACTGTTGTAAAATGGCGGCACCACTTTTAATTGAAACGGATAGTTGCCTTCCTTATGTACTTTCTTCACCTGCTCCACCGCAGTTTCGTAGCTGCTCATAGCATAATGAGGATAGAGCGGAACCAATATTACTTCCGTCAAATCGGGATTGCTCTGAACAAGTTTTGCAAAGGCCAATTGAGGTGTGGGGTTGGCATAACGCATGCACAACTCTACCGGAAGGTTGATCGCGCTTTGAAGTTTGGCTTGAACTTGTTTTGAAATATGGATCAGCGGAGATCCATGTTCTGTCCAAACAGTTTTATATTTCTCGGCACTCTTAGGCGCACGGAACGGAACGATGATGCCCTTGACCAAGATTGTCCTTAGTATTTTCGGAATATCAATCACACGTTCGTCCATCAAAAATTCGTTGAGGTAACTCCTCACGTCTTTCACTTCACAGCTATCAGGCGAGCCGAGATTGGCCAGAAGCACTGCGGTATTTATTTTATTCTGTTCCATCATGATACTGAAAAACATTCAACGGCATCAATTGTTTTTTGAATATCTTCTTCCGATAGCGATCGGGAAATAAACCAACTTTCAAAGGCTGAAGGAGGAAGGTAAACTCCCTGATGCAACAGGTGGTGAAAAAATTTATTGAACAATGTGATGTTACATGCTTTGGCACTTTCAAAATCGGTTACCGGATGCGCACCAAAATGCACACTCATCATGCTACCTAATTGATTGATGGTATGAGGAATCATTTTACTGGCCAAGGACAGATGAATGCCCTCGCACAAGGTTTTACATTTCATATCCAGTTCCTGATAAATGACGGGATTGTTGTTGAGCTCTTTCAGCAATGTAAACCCAGCAGTCATGGCAATGGGATTGCCACTGAGCGTGCCCGCCTGATATACATTGCCAAGTGGAGCAATGTGTTGCATGATTTCTTTTTTGCCGCCAAAAGCGCCCACGGGTAAGCCGCCTCCAATAATTTTTCCAAACGTAACAAGGTCGGCATCTATTCCATACAATTCTTGTGCACCACCACGCGCCAATCGAAAGCCTGTCATTACTTCGTCAAAAATAAAAACGATACCATGCTGCATGCACAGTTCACGCAAGCCATTTAAAAATCCAGGTGCAGGAAGGATGCAGCCCATGTTGCCGGCCACGGGTTCAATTATAATGGCAGCAATTTCTTTTGGATTATTTTTTATGAGGCGTTCAACTTCTTCAAGATTATTGTACGGTGCGGTGAGCGTGTCTAGCGCCACGTGGCTTTGCACACCAGGCACCGACTGTATATTCAATGTAGCGACTCCACTTCCCGCCTTCACCAAAAAAGCATCGGCATGGCCGTGATAACATCCTTCGAACTTGATGATTTTGTTGCGGCCTGTGTAGCCTCGTGCCAAGCGAACCGCGCTCATGCAAGCTTCAGTTCCACTGTTCACCATGCGCACAAGATCTATGTTAGGTGCCATTTGTTTTATCAACATGGCCATTTGTATTTCCAGTTCTGTAGGTGCTCCAAATGAAGTAGAGTCTTCCGCTTTGGCACGGATGGCATCCACCACGGGTGGGTGAGCGTGGCCAAGGATCATGGGGCCCCATGAATTGATGTAATCTATATATCTGTTTCCATCTTCATCAAAGAGGTAAGTACCTTTTGCTTTCTTGATAAAAATGGGAGTGCCGCCCACACTTTTGAATGCTCGCACAGGTGAATTCACACCTCCCGGGATGTGTTGTTGGGCTTTGGCGAAAAGTTTTTCGCTGTTGGATTGATCTAACGATTTCATTTTTTTATTTAACGCGCTAAAAATCTTCAAGGGTTTTGAACTCTTGAAGAGTTGTATATAACTTCTGCCATCTGCTTTGCAAAATACGTAGCTATCAAATCGGCACCAGCGCGCTTGATGCCTGTAAGCACTTCTACCATCGCTTGCTCTTCATTTAAGTAGCCCGCCTTTGCTGCGGCTTTTATCATGGCATACTCACCACTCACATGATACGCGCTAACC
>JANOQB010000313.1:0-4163 GCA_031422215.1 Cytophagales bacterium
TTGTGCAGTCCTGCCTGTCTGCCGAAAGCCTCTGTAGGCAGGCAATGACACTCTGTAGATAGTGAGTCGCTGCAAATCTCAGATGCGGTTATACTTTTGTGATAAGCTTAAATGGGTGAGTGTAAATCAGGTTATCCGCCAGCATAATTCCACCACAAAACTCCAAAACATTTTATTAGCTTTAACCAATCGGGACTAAAAATTATTGATCATGAATTTGAATATTGACGCAGAGAATGAAAACACCTACGATGCCATTGTGGTAGGCACTGGCATTAGTGGAGGATGGGCCGCCAAAGAACTTTCCGAAAAAGGGCTCAAGACCTTAGTGCTTGAGCGTGGCCGCGATGTAAAACATCCCGACTACCCAACGGCAACCAAAGACCCGTGGCAGATACCCAATGGCGGCAGGCCCACGCAAGAAGATTTGGAAAAGCAAGGCGTGCAAAACCGTACCGGCTATACAGTGAACCAGGCAACCAAGCATTGGTTTGTAAACGATATAGAAAACCCTTACACCGAAAAAGAAGGAAAGCGCTTCGACTGGATGCGTGGCTATCATGTAGGAGGCCGCTCACTTACGTGGGGCCGACAAACCTATCGCTTTAGCGATATGGATTTTGAAGCCAACGCCAAAGACGGAATCTCTATCGACTGGCCTGTTCGCTACAAAGAAATTGCACCCTGGTATGATTATGTAGAAACATTCGCAGGCATTAGCGGGCAAGCCGAAGGCCTCGCCCATTTGCCCGACAGCAAATTTCTTCCAGCTATGGAATTAAATTGCGTGGAGAAAGAGTTGAAAAAATCCATGATGGATAAATTCGGGCGACTGCTTACCATCGGCAGGGTAGCTCACGCAACGGGTCCGCTCGCGCATAACAATAGTCCGCAGCGCGGATCATGCCAATATAGAAATCTGTGCAGCCGGGGTTGCCCGTATGGAGGATACTTCAGCAGCAATGCCTGTACACTTCCATCGGCAGAGCGTTCGAACAATATGACGCTTCGTGCAAACTCCATTGTATATGAATTGATTTATGATGAGAAAAAAGGAAAAGCAACGGGCGTGAAAGTATTAGACTCGGAAACCGGACAGACCACAGAATACTTTGCGAAAATAATTTTCTTATGTGCATCAACCATGGGTTCAACATTCATCATGATGAATTCTATTTCCAACCGCTTCCCCAACGGGTTTGGCAACGATAGTGGAGAGCTTGGCCACAACATTATGGATCACCATTTGGGTGTGGGTGCCAGTGGCCAAATGGAAGGTTTTGAAGATCAGTATTATTCGGGCCGCAGGGCGAACGGAGTTTACATTCCCCGCTTCCGCAACATGGGCAAAGAGAAGCGCGATTACCTACGTGGGTTTGGCTATCAAGGCGGTGGAAGCCGGCAAAACTGGGCCAGTCTTGTGGCCGAGTTGAGCATTGGTGCCGACTTGAAAAATGCAGCTGCATCACCAGGCGCATGGAACCTTGGCATTGGTGGTTTTGGAGAAGTATTGCCCGATCACTCAAACATGGTTACCATCAACAAGGACAAAAAAGATAAATACGGTTTGTCAACCTTGTTGTTCGACACTGAGTTTAAGGACAACGATTATAAAATGCGCAAGGACATGGCCACCGATGCTGCCGAAATGCTGGAGGCAGCCGGTGCTAAAAATGTTCGTTCGCACGACAATCCTTCGCAACATGGGCTGGGCTTAGGCATTCACGAAATGGGCACTGCCCGCATGGGCAAAGACCCAAAAACTTCGGTGCTCAACAAAAACAATCAGGTGCATGCCTGCAAAAATGTTTTTGTCACCGATGGCTCGTTCATGACTTCGGCAGCGTGCGTGAACCCATCGCTTACATACATGGCCTTCACGGCAAGGGCGGCAGATTTCGCAGTAAGTGAATTGAAAAAAGGTAACTTGTAACACGTTTAACCATCTGAAGTATGAATCAACCAATTGATAGAAGAGAAGCCTTGCGCAAAACAGCTTTGCTCATGGGCGCTGCAGTTTCGGCATCGGCCTTAACGGGAATTTTGCAAGGTTGCAAGACCACCCCAGAACTGATCTTCAAGCCTCAGTTTTTTAGCGAAGACCAGGCTCGCATCGTCACCGAAGTGGCGGAGATCATTATACCGAAAACAGATACACCCGGAGCAAAAGATGTAGGTGTGCCCGCCTTCATCGACACCATGTTGAAAGATTGCTATAAGAAAGAAGACCAGGATCGTTTTCTTTCCGGCCTCACTGCCTTCGATGAAGCAGCGAAGAAAGCTTATGGCGATAGCTTTATTTATTGCAAACCCGAACAGCAGGTGGAGTTGGTAACTAAGGAACACGCTGCTGCCAATGCCGAAACCAAAGCAAACAAAGAATTGAAACGGCCATTTATATTAATGGCGAAAGAGCTCACCCTGCTGGGCTTCTTCACTTCCGAGCCTGGCGCTACCCAAGTGCTGCAATATGAAGCCGTGCCCGGAGCTTACAAAGGTTGCATTCCATTATCGGAGGCGGGCAATGGAAAAACCTGGGCTACCTAAAAATTTGCAATTTTGATTTAACTTAGAAGGCATCTGTGAGGATGCCTTTTTTGTTGTGTTTGTTTTGCTGATTTGTGCAAGGTTGCATTTTGAATATATCAATTAGAAAACCGAAAATATTTCCTTACCTTTTCAAAAACGGTACTCCTCGTATTTCTGTGAAACCCCGGCAAAGGATAGAAGAGGAAAGCCTGCCTTTGCTGAAGCGGCTACGTGCAGGCAGGCCCGAAGTGCTTTGAACTTGAGCATGGCCGGACTGGCTACCGGACAGGCAGGCTTGGAACGGATAGCCTGGTGGCGTCTCGCCATGCCGCCAAATATTTTCACAAAACCTGTTTATAAAACAAAAACCTAAATCATTATGAAACCCCAACAACCATCGTTTACCTTCTGCTCTTTCTCTCTGTTGGCTGCGCTTGCGCTCATAAGTTGCCAGCGTTCAAGCAATGAAGGAGCCAATGATGAAGTGCGCACCAAAATGCTTGCCCGTGCTGCTGAACTGGAATTGAAAACAGAACACAAAAAAATTCCCGGTGATGTGCTGGCTCACCATTCAGCAGGCTATGCCAAGGTAATATGCTCGGCAGTTTTTATTACCGGACTTAAAGCGGAATTCGCAGCAGAAAATGTGGGCTACTTTACCGCACCGTATGATGAGCGGGCCAACATGGGCAAGCCTGTAATTGATTTTGAAAAAAAATCCGTTTCGATCACGCTCCCCAATGGGCTCACACGCACGGCCATTTACGTGGGCAGCCAGGGTTGCATTACTCTTCCTGTGGGCGCTGACTCCTTATATTATAAACCAGTGGAAGTAGTTCGTAATTTGCCCGATGCGGCAACAACATCGTGGCCAATGGGAGATTTGTTGTCGAGCGAGCCCATGCCTTCGGAAATAGATATGGCAAAAGTAGAGCAGGCCGTGCAGGCAGCCTTCGATCCTGCGGAAGCATTGACGGCAGCATTTGTGGTCACTTACAAAGGACGGCTTATTGCGGAACGCTATGGTGATGGGATAACAAAAGATACACCATTGGAAAGTTGGTCGATGGGAAAAAGCTTAACGGCAACCATGCTGGGGATACTTGTGCGCAAGGGAGTTTACACGTTGGATCAACCCGCGCCCATACCACAATGGCAACAGGCAGGAGATGAAAGGGCAAAGATCAGGATCATGGATATACTGCACATGTCCAGCGGGCTTCGCTGCCGTGCTCCACAAGACCCGGACTATGATGCAACGTTGGGCTATCCCGATCATTTGTATTTATACACGGGCAGCATCAATTCATTTGAGTATGCCGCTTCGTTGCCACAGCAGTGGCCGCCAAATACAATAGGCCGCTACAGAAATTCGGATCCGGTTTTAACCAACTATCTGGTGCGGCTGGGAGTGGAGAGCAAGGGTGATGACTACCTTACTTTTCCGCAACGCGAGCTGTTTGATAAACTAGGTGTGCGCACGATGATCATGGAAACTGATCCCTATGGAAATTTTCTTACGCAAGGATATGAGTTTGCTTCGGGCAGAGATTGGGCCAGGTTGGGCAATCTTTATTTGCAAGATGGTGTTTGGAACGGTGAGCGGATTTTGCCGGAAGGGTTTGCGAAATTTG
>JANOQB010000314.1:0-5960 GCA_031422215.1 Cytophagales bacterium
CTTTTATACCTTCAATCTTTTCGGGTGACGGCCGCACAAACTCACCTCCAGAGTAAATGTTGTTTCCAAGACTGTCAATTTCTTTTGGCTCTGCCTTTAGCCGCAAATAATACGCGAGGCTGTCTTTGGGATTATCAGAAATAATTATGGTGTTGCTGTTGGGCTCCTTCCTCAATGCGTTGATTTTTTTATTGATAAACTCATCGGATGGGCGTTTGAGATTGGGTACCGTAAAAATTTCTCTAACTGTAAAGGAGTTTTCTTGCAGGGCACTATCGCGCAATGCCCTCATAAAATGAGTAACTGATCCTAAGTAAGCCTGCCTTCTCTCGCGTTCCCAAATTTTATTCTTGCGGGCTTTTTCGGAAGTAAGTTCTTCAAATCGGTAAACACCATAAGAAAGTTGAGAGCCCTTTTGATAATTCACTTCAAATTGATTTAGGTAGAAATAGATTTTGTAACCGAGCGCACGGTTCTCCACTTCAATTGGTTTTTTGGCGTGTGCCAAAAGCAATCCTTCTTTCGCATCAAAGTATAAATGAATGTCGCGCTGGTTTAAAATTTTGCATTCTTTCGAGTTCCGCGTTTGGCCGAGAAATACTTTTTTAAAATCCGCAAGCAATTTTGCCCGGTTTGTGGTATCCTCTTTTATCACTATTTCTTGCAACTGCTTGGCTTCCTGCACCAACTCAACCGTAAGTTTTATTTCCTTTGAAAAACCGTTTTCCCTCATTGTAAAATCAACAGGAATCAGGTATGGCTTATACCCAACATACGATGCCACCAAATCATATTTGCCTGTAGAAATAGACTGTATTGAGAACGATCCATTCGCTGCCGTGCTGGCTCCCATAGTGGTATTGGCAAGAAAGACATTAACAAATGGGAGTGGTTCTTTGGTGAGTGAGTCCACAACGATTCCTGACACAGTTGTTTTTTCAGGTTGGGCAACGCAAAATAAATTAGCCAGAACAAAGACAAGAAAGAGTAAGAGCAAAGCCCTGTACATAGAAATTAGTTACTGTAAAATTTCAACGCCCCTTCACTCGGCTCCATAAATGCATCGCACGCAATAAGGTGTTTTTCCATAGTGTCAATGTCTTCATCCTGCAGTGTGGCACTAAATTCATAAGCGCTCAACATCATCCTGATATAAGCATCCGGTTCTCGAAGCCGGGTGAGCTTTCTCAATGCTCCAATATAATCTTCACGATAAACCGTAGGTATAATTATTTTTGATTGGCCCTTGGATGAAAGTTCGGCATTCATCATCACCCTCGCGATGCGCCCATTGCCATCGTTGAAGGGATGGACTTCGCTGACGAGGAACATCATGTAAACTGCTTTGGCAAACGGATCCCTCAACAACGAATACCACTCGTATCCTTTCTTCAAGGTGCCGTTCACCAAATCCCAATTTACAAACTCTGTGCTGCCGGCACGGTTGTTCCTGTCCTTAAACTCGCCCGGTTTTTTTGAAGCGCGCGATTGCAAAAGCACAGCATGACGAGTGCGCATAATTTCCAAAAATTCATTGGCGTTGGTTGGGCAAATGGCCATTTCATTTTTATCCGAAACAATCCGATAGGTTCCCAGTATGTCGTGCGAATCTTCATCGCGCAAAGGCATGGGCGAATTGTTTTCAATGATCGCTTTTGCTTCGCTAAGTGTAAACTCCGTTCCTTCTATGTGGTTGGAAAAATAGCCTTCAAAAAATGCAAATGTTTTATAGGCTTCGTCTGAAGCATTTTTGTTTTTGCGTTCGGGAAAAACTTTTCCGGCCAAATTTTCATACAGGTGTTCAAATAAATTTATCCGGTCGGAGTCCACCGGTTCGCCAAGGGCACGGGCTTTGGCAATAGGCGATGTGAGTTTTTTTGAATCGCCCGATGCGAGCAGGCCACCAACCAATTGGTTCAACTTGATAAATTCTTTCTCCATTTTTAATGAGGGCGCAATCTCTTTTGCTCTGTCGTGCAAAGTATTTAATCCTTGCTCGCCACGCGCCCTTAGTATTGCTTCCAACTTTTCTTCCACTTCCGGCAGTGTTAAGCATTTCGACTCCTCGCCTTTCTTGCGGGTCTGTTGCAAGTTTTCGAGAAACGCACGTGCTTCTTGTGAGGCGTGGAGATTTTCAAAAAACGGATTATCGCCTTCTATCTTTTTGTGTCCTGCCAAAAAATGGATGGTGAGGCCGGGGAGCGAAACATTGGCTTTGTAAGAATGCGTAAGAAAAATATGGCCCGAAGGCGTGGGCCTAAACTCCAGCGCGCTCCTGTGGCTCAACAATGCGCCCGGAAATTGATTGGCCAAAATCCAAAACCAATTTCGCTTCACAATATTGGGTACTTCATCGGTCAGGTTTGATGTGTAAATGCCCGGGGCAATTTTGCGGATGAGGTTGTTTTTTAGGTAGGCAGTTATCCTCTCGGTGGAAGTTCCAAAGAGGATTTCTTGGGCTTTGGTTGGAGGTGGTATGCTTGCCATAAACATTACTGTTCAGGCCTCAAAGGTGTACAATTATCTCAGTTTTAGGAATGAATTATGTAAACTAAAATATAGTTTTAGGAAGGAAATATGTAATTGAATTAGTTTTTAGTAGGTAAAAGTGTATTAAAATATAATTTTAGGAAGGAAATATGTATAAATACCATTATTTTGATGATTTTAGGAGGGAAATATGTAGTGATCGTATTCTGAAGCAGGGTCTGCAATTGTTTCTTTAGGAATCCTGCCCGTGATATCGCAGTTCCTTCTCTCGCTCGGTCTCTTCTTTTTCGCGTTTGATGCGCACTTTGGCTGGCGGCCCCACCATTATTGGCACCCGCTCTACTTCCACGTTGGCCAGTTCGAGGCCATACATTTCTTCCGTGGAAAGGCTATGTTTTTTGATGAAGCGGTAGCCTTGAATGATCAGGTTATCAAAATTGGAAATCTCACTGTCAACTGAAGCGAGCGAATGCAAAATGATAAACTTAAAGTCGGAGGGCATGCTATGCTTTTGCAGCGAATCGTAATGACTGATCAGATCAATCTCGGCCGTTTCGGCAAGGTCGTGCAGGATTTTGTTGAAGAGAAGGTTTACCCGATGGTCGGACTTAAACCCAAGTTTTATCCGCACAAAGAAACATTTTTTGGGCACAATGGTGTCCACCGAATATTTTGATGTGTAAGGACTGTCCACGGTGTCCACGTGCACAAACCAATATACATCGGCACGCTTGGGCCTCTTTTTGAAAATGGAATACACAATGTTTGAATCGATGTACCGCTTGCTATCGGCCACAGCCATATACACCAAGTTGGTGGCTTCTTTTGGGATGGACGTATCGGCTTGCAGATCCTGCATGAGCGGAATGTAATGTTTTAGGTCAACAAATTCTGTATGTCGGTCGCGCAGGGTGCGCGCTTTGTAGAGGATGAACATCATAAAGAAAAACATGCCTGCAATGGTGAATGAGAACCAACCGCCATGGCTGAACTTGCTTAAGTTTGAAATCAGGAAGGCACCTTCTATAGTGAAAAATACCAACGCCAAAATACTCGACCGTACGCGCGATTTTTTTGTTGTTGAAAAGTAATAGACCAACAAGGATGTGGTCATCAGCATATCAAACGTGATAGCCAATCCGTATGCCGATTGCATGGCATCCGACTCCTTGAAATAAAGGACCACCAAAATACTTCCAAACATCAATATCCAGTTGATGGCGGGCAAATAGATTTGTCCTTTTACCTGGGTGGGATATCGCACCCGTGTGCTTGGCCACAATTTCAATTTCATGGCCTCGTTCACCAATGTAAATGTTCCCGAAATCAAAGCCTGGCTTGCTATCACCGTTGCCATGGTGGCAATGATCACCCCGAAAAAAAGCAAGGGCTTGGGCATGATTTCAAAAAACGGGATCATTCCATTCAGCGTTTCGCCTTCATGCTGCAGCAACCAGGCACCCTGCCCGAAGTAGCTAAGCAACAAACAGACTTTTACAAAGCCCCAACCCATGCGGATGTTTATTTTTCCGCAGTGGCCCAAATCGGAATAGAGTGCTTCGGCCCCGGTGGTGCAGAGGAAGACTGCGCCCAATATCCAAAAGCCACCCGGATATTTGGTGAGGAGATTGACCGCATACACGGGGTTTACCGCTTTGAGAATGGAAAGGTTTTCCAACAAGTGGATGGCCCCAATGGTGCCAATGAAAACAAACCATACAAGCATGACCGGGCCAAATGTTTTGCCTACCACGCTGCTACCAAATTGCTGAAAAAGAAACAGGGCCAACAAAATGGCAATCACTATGGAGATAATTGTTTGAAGGCTGATGTCCGGGTCCAACGAACGCAAGCCCTCCACCGCTGATGTAACGCTGATGGCAGGTGTTATAAATCCATCGGCAATCAATGTGCAGCATCCGATTATGGCAGGAAAGATTACCCATCCGGCTTTATATCTCCTTACCAATGCATACAAGGCAAAAATCCCACCTTCACCTTTGTTGTCGGCACTAAGGGCGAGGTAAACATATTTGATGGTGGTGATGAGGGTGAGCGTCCAGAAAACGCATGACAGCCCACCGAGAATTAAATCTTCCGTGATGGGATGATCGCCCACAATAAAGCGCAGCGTGTAAATGGGCGATGTTCCAATGTCTCCATAAATAATGCCCATGGCAACCAGTACTCCGGCTGCGGAAAGTTTGTGAAGGCGCGAATCTTTTGAGTCCATACTAGATTTTTATTTAACTTCTTCTTGCATTATTTTTTCTTCATTGCGCCCAATGATCAAACGGTTGCTGCGGTCGTAAGAAAAATAGCTCCACATCCAACTAAAAAAAGTAAAGACCTTGTTTTTATATCCAACAATCGACATCAGGTGTACAAACATCCAAACATACCAGGCAAAAAATCCCTGGAAGCGGATGCGTTTTATATCCACTACGGCTTTGTGGCGGCCTATGGTTGCCATGCTTCCTTTATCAAAGTAACGAAAAGGAGTAAGTGCTTTTTTGGTCAGGAGTTTTTTAATGTTTTTGGCCACCAGCCTTCCTTGTTGCTGCGCGGGTGGTGCCATTTGCGGATGCCCCTTTGGAAATTTTTTATCTCCCTCCATCAAAGCTACATCGCCAATCGCAAAAATATTGTCGTGCCCCTTCACCCGGTTAAATTCATCCACCAGAATGCGGTTGCCTTTTGCTATTGCCTCGGGGTTCAATCCTGCAATAGGGTTGCCTTTTACTCCGGCTGCCCAAATGAGCGAACGTGAAACCAATTTCTCACCGGTACTTAACAACACCTCATCGCCATCATACGATTTCACGGCTGTGTTCAGATAAACTTTCACGCCCATTTCAAGAAGAAACTCGTGTGCTTTTTTTCCGGCTTGTTCCGACATGCCGTTGAGCAGCCTGGGCGATGCTTCCACCAAATGGATGTCCATCTGGCGCATATCCAATTCTTTGTAGTCTTTAGGGAAAACATTTTTCTTCAACTCGGTAAGTGCCCCGGCCAATTCCACTCCGGTGGGGCCGCCCCCTACAATCACAAAGTCCATGAGGCTGTTCATCACCTCTTCATCATCGGTAAGCAGGGCATATTCAAGCTGGCGGATTATTTTGTTGCGCAGTTTGGTTGCGTCAACAATGTTTTTCATGAATGATGCATGTTTCTCCACTTCCGTCATCCCATAAAAATTGGTGACGGCCCCGCTGGCGATAACCAAGTAATCGTACTTCACTCCGCCAATGGAAGTTTCGATATAGTTTTCTTCCGGCTTTACTTTCTTTACTTCGCCCAACCGAAAATAAAAATCAGCTTGATTGCCGAAGAGTTTACGAAAAGGTGCAACAATGGAGTTTGTTTCTAAACCCGAAGTGGCAACCTGATATAAAAGGGGTTGAAAGGTGTGGTGATTGTATTTATCAAAAAGGACAACCTGCGCATGAAGGCCTCGCAGTGCCTTGATT
>JANOQB010000315.1:0-1551 GCA_031422215.1 Cytophagales bacterium
CACCGCTCCCTCTCTATCCACAACAAACAGAACAAGAAAACGTTTACTGCCAATTGCCCAAGGTAAAAAAACGTAAGATCAGCAGAGAAACAAAAACCCCCAACAACACAGATTTTGTTAAGAAAATATTGAAAGGGCAAAAAGAGATTAGAGAAGGAAAGGGAGTGAAAATAAAAGTGGACGATCTATGGAAATAGTACTTTCCTCATCGGCTAGGAAAGACAGGGAATTCTGGAAGACATCTGGCAACAAACAGATTCAAAAGAAGATTGAAGAATTAATCATTGACATACAGGAGCATCCATTTACAGGTATTGGTCAACCAGAAGCACTTAAACACAATTTATCAGGATTCTGGAGCAGAAGGATAAACCGCGAACATAGGATAATTTATCAGGTGATGGATGGAATGATTGGAATCACTTCGCTTAAAGGGCATTATTAACGGTGCTCGCCTTTGTTAAAGAAAAAATTGACTGGTGCTGGGTGTGGTGCGAAAAAAGATTATGTAGTAAGAAAAAATTGAAAATAGTAGATTAATGAAACCTGTTATTTTTAAAAGGCCCTTTTGAAATCTGAAAAGGGCTTTTTATTATAACCTTTCTCAAATTTTATTATGTAAGTTTTTTATTTAATTTGACGTTTAAATTAAGTCTATAGATATGGAGATGTTTCTGAGAGCCGATACCTGGCTTGCACTGCTTACACTATGTTTTCTCGAAGTGGTGCTTGGCATTGACAATATCATATTCATTTCCATTGTTTCAAACAAGTTGCCTGAGGAGCAGCGCAAAAAAGCACGCAATGTGGGGTTGGCGCTTGCCATGTTTGTACGTGTGGCACTATTGCTCGGCATCACCTGGATCATCGGGTTTACACAGCCGCTCTTCACAGTGCCTGCCAATTTTATTTTCGCACAGGACATGCCCTTCAGTGGCAAAGATCTGATCCTTGGCTTTGGTGGTTTGTTCCTCATCGCGAAAAGCACCATGGAAATAAATCATGAAATGGAAGGTGAAGCCGAGGATGAAGACGGCCCCAAGCCTGCCGCAGTTACCTTTCAGGGTACCATCATACAAATCATACTATTGGACATTATATTTTCATTTGATTCGATACTAACAGCAGTAGGCATTGTGCCACCCGAGCAAGTAGCGATCATGATTATTGCCGTGATCGTTTCCATTTTTGTAATGATGTTCTTTTCAGGAAGGATAAGCGACTTCATCAAACAGCATCCTTCCATGGAAGTGCTCGCCCTCGGCTTCCTCATTTTGATCGGGTTCACGTTATTGCTGGAGGGCCTTCACAAAGAAATCCCCAAAGGCTACATCTACTTTGCCGTGGCATTTTCGTTGCTGATCGAGTTCACCAACATACGGGTTAAAAAGAAAAGGAAGAAAAAAACGGTAAAACTCAATAAACCGTATGACGACAAAGAATTGAAAGAAGCGGTGGACGAGTTGAACAAATAGCACATGGAAGACCTCCGCTACCCCATAGGAAAATTTGCCCCACAGGAAGTTTATTCCTCACCAGAAATCGCCCAGT